>NZ_JADPKF010000101.1:0-30832 GCF_023073815.1 Bradyrhizobium sp. 157
CTGATGCTTTCATGACGATCTCCTTATAGCTGTGGAAGCTCCATAGCTGTGGAAGCTCCGGAAATTTTCATTCGCTGCTTTCGTTCCAATTTTTGCTGCCGCCAAATGCGGAGCGGCTCCTTCGCTCAATAGGAACCTTCCCTGGCGCGGAGCTTAGGCAACAGCAATGATCGCGTGACGCGATGCAGGCGCTCGGACAGGCGCGCAAGAGGACGGCTCCGGAACGCGCACTCCCAACCTCCAGCCGGAGCCCTCCCGTAAGACAACGGCGCGGTAAGCTTCCGAAACCGATGCTCCGTATCCTAACTCGAGGGTGGGGGCCGTTATGGAGCTATTTCGAGCTGAGAAGATTGCCACTGTTCACTACCAGTCAAACTATGACTGCCGTTTCTGCGGAGGAAAGCTCACTCTCGTCCGGACGATCGTGGAATCTGAAAGCGGAGTTGTGATTCAAATGTTTGAATGCCTGCAGTGCGGAGATCGCACTTGGACCGCCTAAGCAAGAAATTCCGCTGCTCTTGTCCTTTTGAAGGTTTCCTTGCCCTGGTCCACACCGTTTGAAGACCCGATTCCGCTTCCGAATGGCCGGCGGCTCCTCACCTTGGGGGACGCCGCCAGCTACGTCATGAAGCTGCCCAACGCAGAGCACTCCGCGCCCGAATGGCAGGCTGCCATGGAGGCGCTCATCCTCGTTGCGGAGAACGGCGGCCCAACGATGTTGGCCCGGATCGGCGTCATGCGGGCGTTGAACCTTCACGTCGAGCGGGTCTTTGATCCCGAGCGCAAAAGTCATCATTGGGGAAAGCGCAAGCTGAAGAGAGACCAATGACCATTCTTGTATACGTCAACACCAGCAAGCAGGTTGGCGACCCCGAGCACATCAAGATGTTTGCCAATGTGGCTGCCGCGGAAAAATGGTTCGAGGAAAACGACCCTGAAGGCGTGGCCTTTGAATATGAAGTGCTCGAATGAAAAGGCCGCCAATTGAGGTGCCTCGTGCGTACCCTATTTCTTCAGCAACAGGCCCATCGAGCGAGCCATTCGCTTTACCGATCCGGCATGCCTTCCAAGTTCGGCGGCAATTTTTGATGCGCGCGTTCCTCGTCTAGCCAATCTGGCCAGCTGCTGCATCTCCGAGCCGGTCCACTCTTTGGGTTTAGGCGTCCTCATGCGCGGGAGACCCCGATTCGGCGCACCACATTACCAAATGTTAGGGAGTCTCCTAGATTGAGGCTGGTTATCTCCGCACGCGCAGGTCGCCGGCGCAACGGAAAAGAGGTCACTGACTTAGGGGGCTATCGCGTGCCACTCAGCCTCGAACGTGACCTTCACCGCTAGGACCGGACCGGTGCCGTCCCGGACCTCGATTGCTATGCGGTGATCCGCGCCCTGGCCGCGCGCTCGGACCCCGTCGCGCAAGATGTCAGCCAGTGAGTGGACGGCCTCCACCCACGCGGCCTCAATGCCGGAGAGCTCGAGACCTTCGTCATCAGAGATGACATCGTCCCCCTCGCGGACATCGAAGTAGTAGCGGGGCATTGCCGCCGGAAAATGCGGAGCTAAGTCCATCCTTCCTCTGCGAACTAGGACACTCGCAATACGAGTTAGGGCACAGGGAATACGGAGAGTACCAACGCATGAGTGATGCGTGCGGCCCTGGCAATAAGCAACGCGCCAGGGCCGCCGACCACTCGAGATTACCCCCCGGCTAGGGGCTTGGGGGCATTTTAGCCAGGGGCCGTACAGAATAGGCCGCCAGTTGGGGACCGTCGGTACGGTCACTGACAAAGGCAGGCCCGTCAGCGTGAACCGGCGGGCCCCTAGAAGCTCTACAACTACCGACGAAGCCGCCAGCACTCGTACCGCAGCGGATGTCGGCAGATCAACAGCCGGATCAGGTGATCCCGAAGGCGTGGCTTTTGATTATGAGGTGTAGCGGCCCAGAATAAAAATGGCCCCAGCGCGAGGCCGTGCGCCGAGGCCATCAAAGTATCTTTCAAATTGCCGGACAGGGTAGTGGGTACCCGCCAAGCACCCCGATAGAAGCGGGAAAAGATGGCAACGTCTTGTCCAATAGTGAACGGAACGCGGGAAGATCCGTCGAGCCCACAGCCCTGCGTCGGACCCTTCTTAGGAACCTACCGCTTTACTGAGAGTCGATTCCATCGCTCCCGGCAGATCGTGGAGCCAAGCCGGGAGAAAGTGGCGGCCCCAGCCAACTTTCCAGCGCAAGCTGGGGCCGTTTTGCAAGGCCTATCGCGGATGAAGCGCATTCCCCGGCAAGGGACCGCTTCGGGGGTTGTCTAGGCTCCGCGGACAGAGTCTCACTGATTTGGTTAAAAATCTACCCGATTGGGATCAGAAGGCGGGTTCCCGCAAGAATCGTTAAGAAAACGCGGGTATTTTGGAACCGCCCGCTCTTGCGCAGCGTCATACAGACCGGTACATGTACAGCACCAAGCAGGGGTGCTTTTGAGATTTGGAGGTCAGCGATGGCCGCTCTACTGAAAGAAGAAGAATTTGAGCAGTGGTCAAAGCCTGTCTCGAATGAGGGGTTTGCGAAGCTTTTGAAGGCGATCGAAGATCCCAAAAAGCCAAGCGATGCACTCAAGCGGTTGATGCTGAGCTACAAGAAATCAAAATAGGAATCTATGCCGATCGCGAAGGGGGATCGCCCAGATCCCGTTGAAATAGAGATTCAGCCCCTCGATTCTCTTCATGAACGAGGGGCTTTTTGCTGCGCCTCAACACCCAAGATCCAGAATTATTGCCGGAATAATGCGAGAAAGGACCACGACGCCTACAAGGTGCGGGTGTACGTCGCGATAGCTCCAGGCACCAAGCGCGTGCTTGGCTTTTACACGCTTACGCTGAAGTCGCTTGTGCCCGAAGACGTATCCGAAACGGCTAAGGAGAAATTCTCCCGCGTGGCTGCGGTGCCGGCCATCTATCTAGCGATGATCGGAGTAACGGACGAATGCGCAGGCGGCGGTATCGGAAAACAACTGATCGCTCATGCCATACAGCAGTCGCTTGAGATATCAGAAATCGCTGGAGCGTTTGCACTCGCATTGGATGCTTTGGACGAAGAAGTTGCGGAGCTGTACGCAAAACACGATTTCGAGCGATTTGCTGCGGGCGAGCTTCAGATGTTTCTTCCTTTGAGCGTCGCTCGCGCCTCTCTGGAGGGTGGGGCCTAGATTATCCTGATCAGCCGCCCATCAGCTCCGCTATAGAGACCGCCTTCGGGCGGTCTTTTTGTTTGCGCGCGCTCGATTGACTCAACCGCCGCGGGAAGGTGGAATGGGGTTTTGTTGAGTAGGAGTGTTTGTAATGCGGATACTTTTGACCTTGCTGCTTTCACTGCTTGCCGGGGCGTCTGCGAACGCGTCAATCATTCAGATTGATTACACGGGCACTTACAGTGGCACGATCACTACCGGCAATCCTGCCATTTCCCAGTTTACAACGGTTCAAGTCGATCCCACTCCCTTTAGCCTTACTTTCATATTCGATACCCTCACGCCGTTTGCGTATTATAGCGAATCTCCTACCAGCTCGACACTATCGGGATACAAGGTGGGGTACGCTTTCGGTTCTTTCTTCTTTGATGTAGTGGCTAACTCTCCATTCTCGGCCGACAACGCATCTGCGGGATCGACGTCGCAGACAATCGTTGATTATGTTTACGGCAAGGGAGGCCAGTCTAATCGGCCGCTGTCCATCAACGTGAGTCATCCAGACATACCGAGTTCGATAACCGAGCCCTTTTCGATATTGGACGGGCTGAGCGGCTCGGGCTACTACTTCTATAGTGTCGCCGGAAATTTCACTTACATCAGCGAATCCTACAGGCTTACCCCTGAAACAATCAGAGTAACGGTCGATGGCATTTCCGCTGCGGTCCCCGAGCCCTCAACGTGGGCGATGCTCCTGATCGGATTCGCTGGGCTCGGCTTTGTTTCTCGCTACGGTAAGACCTTTCGAATGGCGAGGTCGCTGAAATAGGCAGCGCCGTTCTCGGCACCACCGTTATTGATGTAGAGGATGTGCGACATCGTGGCACCGCCGGCCGTAGCTGTGCCCGTGCACGCTGTATCAGTCACGTTGTTCGTGGTCAGGAATGCGCTCGACGAGCCATCCACACGGAAGATCGGGCCTCCTGATGCGGTGCCTTTGCGAATGGCGTCGATTTTGTAAGTCGCGCCTGCTTCGGTCGGGATCGTGACCGTCGGACCCTGCGGAAAGCCACCACCCGTGCCTTGGACCTTGTACTCGGAACCTCCGCCAGCCTTAGGCTCTCGTGTGAGCCAATCGATTGTCGTGAAGTTCTCGAACCACAGCGCTTCGTTGCTCATGAAGCCGAACAGGCCCTTCGCGCTGCGTCCAATCAACCCCTTGCCATTGACGACGAGGTTCGGACCATATCCCGCAGGCGGGTTCACGACAGTCCAGGTGAACGTCTGAGTGCCTGTGCGGCCCTTGCCGTCCGTCGCCGTGATCGTGGTGGCGTAGGAGCCTGGGGTGCTTGTGTTCAGCTTGATGCGGCAGCCGTCTTGCAGCGTGATGGCAGCATCGCCTGAAATGCTCCAGGTCACGCCGCGATCCGCGAACAACTCGATCAGGTTGTCCGGGCTACCTGCCTCTGTCGAGTAGCTCGAAATCGAAGTGATGATCGGGTTCGTGCTGACGTTACTCATCGTTGCGTCAAGGACGGGCCAGAAGACATTCCGCATGCGTACTTGAGCGGTCAAGGTCGGATGAAGACCATCACTGAAGTAAGTCGTGTTCGAAGCGGCAGCATCGGGACCGATCACAGGATCAGCAGCGAAGTCGAAGATGCCACCAGCATGCTTGCCAGCGACGATGGAGCCGTTCGTGATCCACGACCTTATCTCGGGATTTGCAACGGCGCGGTTGGTGTTGAACGTAGAGTTGATGCGCGGCAGCAGCGTGCCAAGCAGCACATGCCAGCCAGCAGATCGGCGGGCATCACAGTACGCGGCCAGTTGGGTCAGGAATGTTGCGCCAGCGTCGGTATTGGCCCCGATAAAGATGGACAGGATATTGGCCTCACCGGACTGCAGTAGAGCGTCCACTGCCGCAGCGCGGCCATTCAGTTCGCCCATCGCGCCCCCACTAACCGCCATGTTGGTGAACGGTCTTGCTAGCGCAGGATTGGCCAGGACGGCGGCCGCGTTAGCATAGCCCTTTCCGACTGCGGTGTTACCCTGCTGGCTGTCCGTGATGCTATCTCCTTCGGCGACGTAATTCCGAAGGGCGGGAAAGACAGGCGCGCCCGCTCTCCCACCGAGGATGGCGGCGCGCGCGGTGATCGTTGCTAGGACTGGCAATTTCAGGACTCCCGTTCGAAATGATGCGGCTGGAGCTCGGGGAAAACGTCCGGCGCCATCCGGTTGAAACAATGGATGACCTCCATAAGAACACCGCCCCTCGCTTCCGACCCCCTTCAGGCGCTGGGAAACAGTATGCGCCTCGAACGGAAAGCGGCGGAATGCCCGCGCTGCCAGCTCCCACCGCCGCTTCGCGATTGGCCTTCGAGCAGTAGCCGGTGCTGGCGGTGTCGACGAGGCGCGAGTTTGCCTCATGGCTTCGAGGGCATCGATCGCCGCCCGGTGCACTTCGATCGCTGCATCGATCTCGAGGTCGGTCATCGCCGATCCTGCGTGGCGAGAGCGAACGTATCGCGGTGACGCTGATAAGCGCTTCGCCGATACCGGCCGGCCTTCACGACTTTCCCCGATGCGACCAGTCGGCGGAGCGCACGGCGGGTGGAAGACTCCTCCGACTGCGTCGGAATCCGGTGCCCCGGACGGATCATGATGCGGCCGAAGCTGAACGCGCAGCCAGCGATTTCGCTGCTCGTGAGGCGGTCTCGCCGATCCAGTATGTGAAGTATTGCTCTTCGCAACGCCTTGGGGCGGTTCTTGAAACCCCTTGTTGGCCTATATCGCGCTACCACGGGCGCCTCCGCTGACAATAAAACCGGGATTCTGAGAATCCGGAATATGCAGAAATGCCGGGCGCATCCGGCGCGCACAGGCAAAAAGCGTTTGTACGGTCCCTACGGTTTTTGCCCCGACATGCACCCGTGCCGGGCTGTAGACGGCCGTGGGTGCGTTGGCTGCGGCGGGAGTGAACAGACCGGCCAACGATCGAGCGCGCACTGGTGGCCAACCTACGAGGGCGGATTAGGGCGAGCTGGGGCGAGGTTTGCGGTTGGCCGCTAACCAGGTGGCCTAGCGCACTAGGCTTGCCGTTGATCCGGCGGGCGCTGGAGCGACCTTGCCCGGTGCACGGGTGTGGGCGGGCCCGGGTCATGCGCCTTCTCCAGCGATACGACCGGAGATATCCTTCCTTCCCTTCTTCGAAGACCGGATTATCACCTTGCTCCGGCTTAAGAGAGCGGTGCCCGTTAGGGCAACGCTTAGGCCGAAGGCCCGCGCATCGCGCGTCTCGTCAGCGGCTGGGTTACACATACCCAGTGACGCATGTGACGCATCATGACGCGTCTTCCGTATGACTCTTATGCGCGCGCGTGTATTTCCGCAAAAATAGGGAAATGCGTCACAATGCGTCATGCGTCACTCCCCGGCGGACGAAGCCGAACGCCTCGGAAGAAGCGGCTCGTCCCAGAACGTCCTCGTTTGAACCCGCGCTTCTCCAGGGCGGTGCCGAAAGCTTTGTGACTTCCGGCCTTCTCGCCTACCTTGGCGGAGAACGACTTCCAGGAGTCGTAGAGAAGAGAGGTGCTTGTCGTTGCAGCCGAATTGACTGTCTCGCAGCAAGCGGCCAGCCACTGTCCGAATAGATCCTGCTCTTCGAAATAGTCGGCGGTTGCATCCAGAACGATACCCGGCCGGACCAAACCGCTACGTTGCCAGTCCAGGCAGCCGTCAATCATCCAACGAAGAATCGCCGGCCATTCCGCTCGCAGCTTGTCCATCAGATGTAGATCGGGGCGCGGCGGCTTGTGCTCGAAGGGGATGATGTTGAAGCGCCGCTTCGTTGACGCATCCACATTCTCAAGGGTCGGCTGATGGTTTCCGATGATCGTCAGTTTGAACGATGGCTGGAAGGTGAAGAAGTTTCCGCGCATGAAGCGGGCGGTAATGGGATCACCACCAGTGAGTTGTTTGATCCTGTTCTCGGCCCAGGCTCGCCCCTTCTCAGTTTCGCTTGCCGTTACGAGGCGCGCGCCGCGCAGCATGGCGAGTTCTGCAGGATGCCGATCGTGGTAGCTCGCGGTGAAGGTGTCCGAGGGTGCAACCGTGCCATAATTGGCCAAAATGCCGTTGATGGTGTTTACGAAAATGCCCTTGCCATTGCCGCCGTCTCCGTGACCGAAGAACAGCGCGTGCTCTGAAATGTCACCAGTCAGACAATAACCGGCCCATTGCTGGAGGAACCGCGCCAAGCCATCGTTGCCGTTCGTGGTTTCACGGATGAACTGGCGCCACTGCGGGCAGTCGGCGGTGATGGCGGGGCCAACCGCTGTCGCTTTCGTTATGCCCTCATCAGGATCACTCGCACGAAGGCGGCCAGTCCTGAGATCGACTGTGCCCTTCGGAGTACCCAACAGAAAGGGATCGAGGTCCCATTTCTCGGAGGTCACCGCAAGAGCCGGGTCACTCCTTGCGAATCGCTCCACTCCAGACGCGAATGCCGTCTTGCGGATTTCCTTGAGGTCCTTGGCTTCGCCCTTTTCGCTGACCTCTCTGGCCAGCACTCTCACGAACTCGAAGGCAGCCTTGGTTTCGTCCCGCTGCCAATGCGTTTCGCGCCAGCAATACCAGTCCTCGGTGTGGTGACAATAACGAAGGCGGCCCGCAAAGCTGCGCGCAAATACGCGGGCGACCCCATCTTGCGTGATCACCTTTTCGAGCTCTCGAGTTTCGGCAACAACCTCATCAAGACTCGTTACGACGGGACGTGCGTTGTCAACCACATGCGCCAAGTTCGGTTTGATGTTCATGCGCGCACCGCCGAGCTGCCCACGCGATCCACGCGCAGCCAAAGCTCACGCGCGAGCTCGTGGATATGTCGCTCGATTTCGTCGCACTCGACGCCATAAGATTCGAGCCGGTCCCACTCGATGCCGAGTGCCTCGATCATGGCGTCGCGCGTCCTGTTAGGGCCCGCGCGCGAAACTTCTTGAGCCAGGCGTTGGACGAAGTGGCGGTGGCGACGGAGGGGGAAGGCGTGGACCTGAGCGATCATATTGCTCCGCCCTCCCCGACCCACACGGCATTTCTAGCCTGCAACAACGTGTCGAAGACACCAAGGCTCGTTCGGTCATGCTTCAACGCTTCAAAGCTCTTCCCGCGACGAAACGTCCAGCCAAGATGGTGCCGGCCGTCGTAGACGGACTGAGCGTCAGCGGGGATTTCAGGTTCGGCCGTCCGGTTTGCGCGAGATGTCATGCCGCGCCCCGCGCATCGCGCTCGGCGATTTTCTTAGCGATGTGCTCGTCGATCTCGGCCTCAACGTAAGCGTATCGACCGGCGCCTATCGAAACGCGTTTGGGAAACTTCCCAGCTTTCTCGAGCCGCCAAAGATGCGGTTTTGAGTATGGGATGCACTTAGCCGCTAATGCGTCGTAGGGAATAAGCCGAGGTGCCATCTGGCGAATCTCCGATTAGGGACTCGCCATGCGCTCGAATGCGAATAGGGGCGAGACCCAGGGTTTCAATCCTGTTTCTCTCCCCGGTGCTCGCGCTGAGCGCCCCCCTGCCGCGAGGGGCTAACCGGTTAGCTACTTCCTTCGGACTTGTTGCGCCCCGTCTATGGGTCTACGCCCGGGGCCTGCCCGGCACGCGGTAAACCGCGATCTCTTGCCCTCTCACCGAGGGCGCCGAAGTGAACTAAGCTAGAGTGTGCTCCTCTCGGTAGGCGCCGTCCGCCATCCCGGAAGATGATCGGTGGTGGGCGCCAGCACGGAAAAGAACATACCGCGAACCCCCTTACATCGTCAAGCCGTTGTACGAAATTTTATTACATTGTCAGGTCGTGGCGTCACGATTTCACGCAGACGCGCGGCCCAAAGCTCCAACGCTTCGCGCTTCTCGGCGAGGTAATCGTGCAAATCATAAGTGCCCTTGATGCCCGGCCGCGCGTGCGCCAGGACCGCCTCCCTCGCCTCCTCCGTTACTTTGAGGCGTGATAGGTGGCTTCGGACGGTGCGGCGAATATCGTGATTGACCCAGTGTGGCAGCGTAACGTCGGCGGGATCGTCACCTCTGCGCTTGGCCATCGCTCGAAGCGTCAGCAGCATGCGCTTGTCGAGGCGTTTCTTAATCTTTGTGCCTATCCAGGTCGGAGACTGACCGAAGGTGGTCGAGAATAAAAACTTACCCCTCTTGAACCGGGGAAGAGTTTCCAACAGTTCGAGGATGTCCCGCGTCAACGGCACGGCGTGCGCCCGGGCCTGCTTCTCTCCGCTATCCTTACCCTTCATTCGTTCTGCAGGGACAACCCAAATAAGTCGTTCTTCCGGTACCGCACGCCAATCGATTGGTTGGCGGTCTTTCTGGTTGCGCAGAAGTCGCATCACCATCGAATCAAACTCCGCTTCTTCGGCATCTACGGCCTCGTTGAGCCGCAGCGCTGTCAGAGCGAGCAATTGGTAAGCGGGGCCGACTGGATATGACATCCGCTTTGCCGATCGCCAAAGCGCGAACAGCTCCTCATTAGAAAGTATCCGCCCAGTCCGCCGTGACCTTCCACCCAAAAGATCCTTTGCCCGAAGATTTTCGCACGGAGAAGCCCTAAGCCCGTATTCGGGCTGCGCCATCGCCCATCGGAATAGTCGCTTGACCAGCGCAAAAAGGTTTCGCGCGCCGGCCTTCCTACCCCTCCCCGACCGTCCCTTGGCCTTGATAAGGGACGAGACTTGTAGATCGGTGATTTCGGTTATTGGCAGATCTTTCCAGTTCGGGAGCAAATCCTTTCGGATCTCGCGCTCGATATCCTTACCGTTTCGTTCGCCGGGGAGCTTTTCCCGTATGAAGTCCTCGGCCACAGCGGCAAACGTGGTTCTCCTTTTCAGGAGTTGATCAGTACGCTCGCGCTCTTCCTGCTCGGATGGATCGACTCCCCGCTCGACCAATTCTCGCCATTTGCGGGCCTTCTCCCGGGCGGCGGCGAGCGTCATGAGACCAGCCCTGCCCAGCTCGCGGCGGCTCGGCGTATCGCTGCCAGGGTACCTGGTGCGAAGTATGAAGGTAGTGGTACCGGTGTCGGTTACTCGAACGCCGAAGCCGGGCACCTGTGCATCCATGACCTGGTAGCGCTGGCCCTTTTTGGCCGGCTTCAGGCCGCTGATCTTGGTGGGAGTCAGTGTGACGCGATGATCGGTCTTCGGCATCTGGGCCTCTTCGGGGCCACAAGAACGCGCAATGCGCTGTGAGCCGCTGAGATGCCACGATGAGTCAAATCGTCAAAAAGTCAATAGATACAAGCACTAGCGTAACGCTATGAAATGCTATGAAGCTGAAAGAAATGTTGCCCCACACGACTGTTAATCGAATGGTCGCTGGTTCGAATCCAGCCCGGGGAGCCAGCCTACGGCTTTTCTATTTTCCGGCACGACAGGACAATCGCAATCAGCGCGGCAGAGGCCGGCCGAGGTGGTGTTGTCTTCGGGTTCGTTACCGCCGAGGACACCCTTACGGGTGAACACGGGCCCTCACGCAACCTGGCGGCCCCGCATTTAATTTCGGGAAATTAATTACACCACACTTGACTGCCTATATAATATCTGAGAGAGTTCCATTTAATAAATCGATAAAAATTTGGGGTGTCTATTGTGGATAAGGTATTTAAATTTTTGGCCGCGGGTTTACTCGCCGGCATCTTACATTCGCCGGCAAACGCCGCGCTCGTGAGTTTCACCGGCGACGGCACTTTCTCCAATATCTCCAATTGCAGTAACGGTAGCCCTGACTGCTCCATTTCTCCCGACAAGAACGTGCTCAAGATGTCGGGCGCGTCGTGGCCGACGAACCAGCCGAGCACGCTGACCATCACGGACATCGTCGGCACCAATGTCCCGACCAATCAGAACGACTTCGTCATCGGCAAAATCACCTGGGTGAATCTCGCGACCTACAACACCGACCAGAACTTCAACGTCAATTACGAGTTCAAGCTGAGCTTCACCTCGCCGAGCGTGACGTCCGATGCACAGGTGTTCAACCTGAACATCCGGCAGACGACCAATCCGTCGGCTGACAACATCTTCAACATCGGCCAGACCGCGCTCAGCAATCTTGGTCCATTCACGCTCAACGGCGTTACGGTTTCCGACATTCACTTCGTTGAAGTCGGTGATGGATGGTACAATGGAAGCAAGTGGATCAACCCGGAGTACGGGACGTCGACGCTTTACATCGTGGCAGACTTTACGGCTGCCCCGCCGGTCCCGGAACCCTCGACATGGGCGATGATGATCCTAGGCTTCGCCGGCGTCGGCTTCATGGCCTATCGCCGCAAGCGCGGCGGAAACGCGCTTCCCGCGGCCTAATCTCACTCCCCGAAAACAACGCCAAAGCCGCCCGTGATCCGGGCGGCTTTTGTTTGCCGGCATCTCCGGCGCCTACCGCGCCGCAATCGCAGCGATAAACAGCGCACAAGCCGCCGTGGATGCGACCGTCCGCACGTGGTTCCAGCGTGTCCAGTCCGTCAGGTAGCGCGCCCACAGCGAGGCGGCCTCGTTGCTTGCCGGATCGGCCGCGGCAAGCGCGTTGTTCAGCGGCACGTTGAAGACCATCGTCACGACGAACATGCCGAGCACATAGAGTAGACCGCCGGCCAGCATCGCTATCGCGCCGGGCTCACTCCAGCGCAACAGCGCGATTACCGCCAGCGCCGCACTCGCCGCCGTGGTTCCCAGGAAGATCGGTATGAACAGCGACTGCACGATCGTGGCGTTGATCGCGTTCATTGCCGCGATGCCCGAGGCCTGCCCGATCCGGCCGAGCGCCGTCATGACGAAGGTCGAAAACGCGAAGTAGAGGCCGGCGAGCAGACCGCAGCCGATGGCGCAAAACCACAGCAGCCCGGTGATCAACATCTGCAGCATGATCATGCCCTCCAGACACCTGTCGCGGCGGTTCGGCGGGCATAATCGGAAAAATCCCGCGCCGGACGCCCGAGCGCCTGCTCGACACCGTGTGCGACAGCCGAATTGCGCCCGTCGAGCAGGACGGTGAACAATTCCAACATCAGTTCGATGACGTCGTCGGGCAGATGGGGCCGCATGCCGGCCGCAAAATCTTCCGCTGCGATCTGCCGGTATCGGACCGGGCGACCGACGGCATCGGCGATCTCGGCGACCGCTTGCGCGAACGTCAGCGCGCGCGGTCCCGTCACCTCGTAGACCTTGCCGGCATGGCGCCGATCCGTCAGCGCCGCGACCACGACCTTGGCGATATCGTCGGCGTCGACAAACGGTTCGGGCACGTCGCCGGCCGGCAAAGCGACTTCGCCGGCGAGCACGCCCTCGAGCAGATGACCCTCGGAAAAATTCTGATCGAACCAGCTTGCGCGCACGATGGTCCAGGGAACGCCGGATTGCTGCAGCGCCGCCTCCGCCCGCTGCGCGCCCGGTTCGCCGCGCCCCGACAGCAATACGACGCGCTCGAGCCCATTCTCGCGCGCCAGCCGGCCCACTTCCGCGATCGCATCAGCGGCACCTTCGACCGCAAGGTCCGGCTGGTAAGTGACATAGGACATCGCGACGCCGGCAAACGCGGCCGGCCACGTCTCGGGCCGGGTCCAGTCGAACGGGACAGGTGTCGAACGTGACACCAGCCGCGTCGGGATGCCGCTCGCGCTTAGCAGCGCATCGACTCGCGCGCCGGTCTTGCCCGCGCCGCCGACGATCAGGATAGGGAGTTCTGACATGGATTCCTCCTTTCTGAATGCAATACGAGAATATCTCGTATTTGCCAAACCCGATAAACTCTCGTATTGGTAACGTCAAGTCGCTTTTACGTGAGAGGACCGATGGCAAGGCGAAAAGCCGGACAGAACGTGGCCGCAACGGCTGCGCCCGTGTTGGCGCGACTGGTTCCGACCCAGCAGCGCAGCCGCGAGCGGTTCGAGAAAATCCTGCAATGCGCAGCAGAGCTGATGGCCGAGAAAGGTAGCGAAGCCTTCCGCATGAGTGACGTCGTCGAACGCAGCGGCGTGCCGTTCGGCTCGCTCTATCAATACTTCCCGGACAAGACCGCGATTATCGGCACGCTCGCGGAACGCTACAACGAGATCGGCCGCGATTGCGTCCGGCGCGATCTCGCCGTGGTCAGGACTACCCGCGATCTGCACCCGGCCCTGTGCCGCATTACTGACAGCTATTATCGGGTGTTCATGGAAGTGCCGCTCATGCGCGACATCTGGCAAGCGACGCAGGCTGACCGGGCGCTGCAAAAGCTTGACGAGGAGGACGGCGCCTATCTCGCCGGGCTGCTCGGCGACACCCTGCGGCGGATCGCACCCGATGCGCCCGCAACTGCGCTGGCCTCGTTTTCTCGACTGATGATGACGCTGATTGCGGCGACCGTCCGCCATGCCATCACGCAGGACACAAAGGAGGCTGCCCGCATCCTTACCTTGTTCAAGCGGATGCTGCCGAAGAATCTGGCGGCGCTGGAGATGTGAGAATGTCGGCGGATGCCGTACGGCCCCGCCCCTACCGCTCGAACACCGCAGCACAAGCGGCTCTCAGGCTCGCCTTCTGCCGGCGCAGGCATGCGGTGATCGCACGCGCGTTCGGGATCTCGCCGGCACAGAGCCGGTAGACGTCGGGCGTGCAGGCCCTGCGCTGTTCGGGTGTGCCTTGTTGGGCATGGGCCGGGCCGCTCGCCATCAGCGTGAGCAGGAAACCGAGCGTCGAAGCCCGGCGAGAACGACAGAGAAGAGCCGCACCTCGCGCAAACCTTGCCTTCATAACTCCGTCTCCCGGACCATGCCCGCCTTGACAAGGCAGGCGCCATCCGGCCGAATACGCGAATTAGTTTTTAAAATGTGATTTGTCTCACGCGCGCCGCGCGTGTGCTGGCCTAGCGTACGTACGAAAAACTCAACACTTTAGTAACCAGCTTTGCCGCGATCGCCGAGTCGTTAAACTTCGAACGATCCGCTCAATCTGAGCACAAAATACTTTTGAGATCATCGCCTCTGGAACCCGGAGAGCGCGATGAGCGAAGTTGAATACGATTTGCTGCTGGAAGCCGTGCAGACGGCCGTTGCGCCAGCCCCGGAGGATGATTTCGTGGTCCAGACCCAGCGCTTTTATCCGTCGCCACGCGCCGCTAACGACAATGGAGCCTCTTGGCCGCTGGTTCCGTTCCCTGAGGGCTGGTACGCCGCCTGCTGACCCGAAGCCGTTTGCCACGGCCTCTCCTGTAATCGGTCTAAGCCATTGATTATATGGATGGAGGCCACGACCAGAATTGAACTGGTGTACACGGTTTTGCAGACCGTTGCGTAACCACTCCGCCACGTGGCCCCATCGGGGCGCACTCATATACGCCCTGCCCCGGATAGGCAACCAGCAGCGGAAATCCTGTCCCGCGCTGGTTAGCAAACTGACGGCCCGAATCGCCGCCTCAACCGGCGGGCGTATTGCCGAGGCGATTGTTCCGCAGACCCAGCTTGGCGGTCCTTGCGCGGATGGCTCCTACCGTCCGCTTCATTTCCACTGCGATGGCCCTCGGGGGCTTGCCGCTGCCGATCAGCGAGCGCAGCAGCGCATCGTCTTCCGCCGTCCATTCGGCACCGCTCAGTTGAAAACGGTCTTCGCAGCCCGTTTCCTTGGCCGGCGCCGCAAACCGCTCCCATCCCAGCGTCTCATGGAAAATGACGACAAAGGCGATCCAGAGAACGATAGCCCGCCCCTCGGACAGGGCGGCGGATTTGAGATGTTCCGCGCTGAACGTCGCCGGCCGCAAAGCATCCAGAGCAGGCCAGATGTCTGAAGCGATCGAATTGACGAAATAGACGTACAGCGACACGAAAGGTCCGGAAACGACGGCACCGATGGCCGCGATCAGCCAAAGCGGCAGTTTTCCCTTTGCTCTTTTGCTCACCAATTGGGTGGCGAGGCCGGTCAGGCACCAAGGCACAATGGCGAGCGAGAGAACATAAAGAGTCGCCCCCGCGCCTCCCATGGTGGCCGCATACGGTCCGAGAATGACCGAAAGCAGTGCCAGCACGATCGGAACGCCGCAAAAGAAAACGAGATCGATCAAAGCCCGTTTCGACAGGCGCCAATGCGCCACAAGTTCCATCGCGTCGCTCCGCTTGCATCCGACGCGTCAGTCATAGTGCGAGCGACGGAATGGAGCAACGTGTGTCCGCACCAACCTGCCATCTGGCCGGCCAGGCCGCGTCAAACAAATAGAGTATGCGGACGGGGACGGCGCAGCACCGTCGCCGCGCCGTCCAGACATCGTGCACTGCTCAGACCCGCTCTATTGCCTGAAGCCGCGGCCGTCCAACGGCTGGGTCGAGCGAGCGGCGCAATTGCTCCTCCAGTTCATCAAGCAGGAAAAAGCTGACGTCGTCGACGGAGCCCTGCCCTTTGGCGAAGGGCTGTTCGAGCAGCCGGATCAGATACAGGACGTAGACGAACATGTAGGTGATGAATCCGAACAGTAGGGCCGCGGCCGGATCGCCCTCCGTCTTGAGCAGGAGCAACAGGACGATGATCGAGAACACCAGAGTTTGCACGAGCACATGCACCGATGGGACGAACTCGACGCGCTGGATGGTGTAGATGCGAAGCAGTGCCCTGCGCATCGCATCGTGATTGGTGCGAAGGCGTACGACGAAATTCGCAGCCATGCCCATGCTCTCCAGTCGGCCGAGGATGGGCGTCAGCTTGCTGAGCTCGTCGAGCACGGGGGAAATGTTCTTGTGGTCGTAGGCGCGGTCCAGCCCTTCGCGCAGCTTTGCAATGACCCCGACCAGGATCAGCCGCGCTTCCCTGAGATTGAAGCGCTCGTTGGTCCGCGCGAAGCATTCCAGATCGCCGTCGATTGCTTCGATCGCGGTGCGTAGTGCCGTCGGAATTTGTTCGGCTTCCTTGTAATCCTTGAGAATGCTCGACAGCAGGAAGCCGATAATGAATATCGCGCCACCAATGCCGCTGGTCACCAGCCCGTTGAGCTCGAGGAACTCGAATCCGAGATAGTGAACGATTGCCTTGGCGCCGCCAAGTAACAGCACGATGATGCCGACCGTGAAGAACAGGCGGAATTTCTTTCGCAGGCTGATTTCGGCGCCACCGAAAGGAAGATGCGAGCTGATCGAAGACGACAATGCGCGTGTGTCCTTTCCCTGGAGAACGTACAGGAGACAAGTTCCGTCCGTTCGATTGCAGTATTTGCGGCCCGAATTCCGTTGACTGCGAGGGCGGTGATCCCACTACGCTTCGTCATCGTGAGCCTTGCGCGTACGTGCTGAAGACGAGCCGCGCCAAGCCGGCCGACTTCAGATGCACTCGACGCAGATAATCCATTAAGCCTGCAAATGCTCCCCGTGTCCCGCGGCGGCGTTGGCGACATATCGCCACAATGCATAGGAACTCGGACGGCGCCCTCAGGCTCCCGTGGGCGGCTTTTTCACCGGCGCGCCGCTATCCGGGCCGCAGCCTATTGCGGCCGGTCTCACGCGCGTTTGAACATCGAAGGCGCTCACCGAGTGAGCCCTTCGGCCATAAGGTGAACTGCTTTGCGTCAATGCCCGGTTGCGCGACTACAATAACATGCTGATGGCCACGACGATGAACGGCGCGGCCACCAGCAAGACCGGCCAAAGCCGGAACATCAGGCCACGAGACTACTCCCTGCAATTTTCTTTTTGAGCGTCTCGCAGACGGTGCGGACTTCGGACGTCATCAAGGAACAATCCTCGATCTGCAGAAAGTAGCGCTTGCCTTCCTCGCGATAGTTCGCCGCCAATTCCTTAATCTCGGACACCATGGCGTGAACGCCAGCAACCATCGCTTCACATCTTTTGGCGGCGTCGGTTAGTTCCGCACCTAGTGCTTCAATCTCTTTCACTGCCGCATCATATTCGCGGACCACGGCTTCGGCTGACAGCTTGCCGACCTGATTGACCCCTTCCTTGTGCTCGACATAGTCGGGCATTGGGCCTTTTGGCAACGGGTGGTCATCGCTATGGGGTATCTCTTGGATAACGGGCCCTCGCCGGGCGTTGTAGATGAGAGTGCCGATTTCCCCTTCGATTTCATCAGCGTCGAGCAATGGAGATCGAGTGAGGATTTCTGTACTTAAAGACATCGACTTTGCTCCAAATTGTTACGCGGAGAGCAAAGAACTTATCACCGTCAATGGGGATGTCATCATTGTCCACAGGCCGCTATGTATTGTAGCAGACATTGGAACCGGGCCCGCAGCGGCTTCAGTTCTCCGAGTGTAGCGGCGCGACACTCGTTATGCGCTAACGGCAACGAACCCTGCGCCTAGTATCCATTGCGAACGTCGTAGTTACCCGCGCTTGCGCCGCCGATAATCCCGCTTCTTCGGCTTTGGTGCCAGTTCCGGCATTTCCGCCTGCACTTCCAGATACCGTGCCAACATGCGGTCAAAGCTGGCGTTGAGCGCCTCCGCGATCTCGGGCCGCTTCTCGAGCCCGGCGAGCAGCAGGCCGGCGGCCTCGATGGTGGACAGGCCGTCGCGGCGCGGCTCCTTGCGGAGTTTGCCGTAACGCGACGGGCGCTTCGGACCCAGAATGACCCGCTGGCACTTCAGCATCCACGCGTTGCGCCACCACAGCGCCTTGGCCTGGCTCCAGGTTCCGTCGAGCAGCACGATGCCTTCGATGTCGGAGAGGATGGCGCGCTGGTGCGGCTCGACCTCGCCCTTGCGGTTGATCGCGACGAGCTCGGCATCGGTATCGAGATCGGCGACCTTGGCGGAGCCGAGATAGAGCACCGCCCAGCGGGAGGGATCGTCGACCTTCCGTCCCAGCGCCTTGGAAAGGCTCGGCCAGGACAGGCCGATTTTGACGACCGCGTCCTTGAAGTGCATCGCAGTCAGCCGCGCGGTGCCGAGCGCCCTGTCCTGCTCCTGCGGATGCTGCAGGATCAGGAGGGAGATCTTGCTCTCGATCGGCGTGACGCTGTCGCAGATGCAGAGCGGCAGCGGCTTGCTGCAATGCGGACATTCCGGGATCGCTTCCGCGCCGGCCTGGGGATTGGATTGGACTGACATCCGCCCGCTATACGCTTCGTGGCGAGTAATTCAACTATTCGGCAGGCGCGGCGATCGCGGCCGGCCGGGATCGCTGCCGCAGCCGATCGATCAGAAGGTAGATCACCGGCGTCGTGTACAGCGTCAGGATCTGCGAAACCAACAATCCGCCGATGATGGTGATGCCGAGCGGCCGGCGCAGCTCGGTGCCGGGGCCGGTGGCGATGACCAGCGGAATGCCGGCAAACAGCGCCGCCATCGTCGTCATCAGGATCGGCCGGAAGCGGGCGCGGCACGCCTCGAAAATCGCCTCCGCCGACGACAGGCCACGGTGGCGCTCGGCATCCAGCGCGAAATCCACCATCATGATGCCGTTCTTCTTGACGATGCCGATCAACAGGATGATGCCGACGAAGGCGATCACCGTGAGCGGCGTATTCGTCACCTGCAGCGCCAATAGCGCGCCAAGGCCCGCAGACGGCAAGGTCGAGATGATCGTGATCGGATGCGCCAGGCTCTCATAGAGCACACCGAGCACGATATACATCGCCACCAACGCGCCGAGGATCAGCAGCGGCTGCCGCCCGCTGGTCTTGTTGAAATCGCCGGCACTGCCATCGAAACTGCCGCGGATGCCCTCCGGCATATGCAGTTCCTCGACCGCCCGCTGGATATTGGAGGTCGCGACCTCCAGCGGCACATCGGGCAGGAGATTGAACGAGACCGTCGTCGAGGGAAACGATTGCGAGTGATACACCGCAAGCGGCGACAGGCCGCGCTGGTAGCGCACCACGGCCGATAGCGGCACCTGGGCGTCGTTGGCGCCGGCCACAAAGATCCGCTCGAGGTTGGCAGGGTCGCTCTGGAATTTCGGATCGATTTCCAGCACCACCATGTACTGGTTGCGCTGGGTGTAGATGATCGAAATCTGGCGCTGCGCGAAGGCGTTGTTCAGGGCGTTATCGATGTCCTGGACGCGAACGCCGAGGCTTGAAGCCGTCTTGCGGTCGATCACCAGCGATAATTGCAGCCCGCCGGGGTCGCGGTCGCTGGAGATGTCGGTGATGCCCTCCACCGTTTCCATGCGCTTGGCGACCAGCGGGGCCCATTTCTGCAGGAGCTCGAGGTTCGTGCTCGACAGCGTATACTGGTAATCGGAATCGCTTTGCCGGCCGCCAGTGCGGATGTCCTGTGCCGCGAACATGAACAGGCGGATACCGGCGACCCGATAGAGATCCTTGCGCAGGCGATCGATCACCTGCGCGGTCGACATGCCGGCCCGCTCCTCCGGCGGCTTCAGGCTGATGAACATGGTGCCGCGGTTGCAGCCGCCGCCGCCCGGCCCGGCGGTGCCGCCGAGCGAAGAGCCGACGGCGGCGACCGCCGGATCGGCCATCACGATATCGGCCAGTTGCTGCTGCAGCCCGAGCATCGCCTGGAAGGAGGTATCTGGAGATGCGCGTGTCGCACCGATCACAAGGCCGCTGTCGTCGGTCGGGAAATAGCCTTTCGGCGTCTTGATATAGAGCACCACCGTCAGCGCAATGGTGGCAAAGAACACGAGCAGGGTCAGGAACGGGAAGCCGAGCACCGCCCGCAGCGTCCAGGTGTAGAAGGAAACGATGCGCGACAGCGTGCCCTCGACCAGCCGGTCGAACCAGGTTGCCCGATCGGAGGTCGCCTGCTTGATGTAGTGGGCGCAGATCATCGGCGTGATCGTGAGCGACACGACAGTTGACACCAGGATGGCAAAGGTCAGCGTCAGCGAGAATTCGCGCAATAGTCTCCCGACGATCCCGTCCATAAAGATCAGCGGCGTAAAGGCAGCGATCAGCGACAGGCTGATCGACAGCACGGTAAAGCCGATCTGCTTGGCGCCTTCGAGCGCCGCCGGATAAGGCGCCATGCCGTGTTCGAGATTGCGGTACATGTTCTCGATCATGACGATGGCGTCGTCGACCACGAAGCCGACGGAAATCGCCAGCGCCATCAGCGACAGATTGTCGATCGAGAAGCCGGCGAGCCACATCCCGGCGCAGGTGCCGGCCAGCGCCAGCGGCACGGAAACGCCTGCCGCAATGGTCGGCGTCAACCGCCGCAGGAACGCGAACACCACCACCATGACGAGAAACGCCGTCGCCAGCAGCGTGTACTGCATGTCGAGCACGCTGGCGCGGATGGTGCCGGTGCGATCGACGAGCGTCGAAATTTCCACGCCGCCGGGCAGCCACTGCTTCAATTCCGGCAGCAGCGCCCTCACCCGATCGACAGTATCGATCACGTTGGCGTCGCCTTGCTTGGTGATCTGGATCAGGACCGCCGGCTGCTTGTTGAACCAGGCGATCGAGCGGCTGTTGCGGACGGAATCCTCGACCTCGGCGACATCGGCAAGGCGGACGAAATTGCCGGCCGAGCTCTTGATGATGATGTCGCGGAACTCGGCCGCGGTGCGCATCTGCTTATTGGTCGAAATCGTCTCGCTCTGGCGGCCGCCGTTGAAAATGCCGACCGGCCCCAGCGGATTGGCGTTGATGATGGCCAGCCGCACGTCGTCGGTGGCGATCCCGGCATTCGACAGCGCCACCGGGTTGAGCGCAATCCGTACCGCCGGCTGGTCGGCGCCAGTGACATTGACTTCGCCGACGCCCGGCACCTGCGAGAGGCGTTGCGCAATGACCGTATCGGCGACGTCGTACATCGCACTCGTCGTCAGCGTCTTCGACGTCAGTGCCAGCACGAACACCGGGGCGGCGGCGGGATTGGCTTTGCGAAAGCGCGGCAATGACGGCAGGTCGCTTGGCAGATCCGCCAGTGACGCGTTGATCGCCGCCTGCACGTCGCGCGCGGCGCGATCGATGTCGCGGCCGATCGAGAACTGCAACTGGATGCTGGTGGTACCGAGCGAACTCGTCGAGGTGATCTGGTCGAGGCCCGCGATCTGGCCGAGCCGGCGTTCCAGCGGTGCGGCAACCGTCGAGGCCATCACGGAAGGGTCGGCGCCGGGCCGCGTGGCGGATACCCGGATCATCGGAAAGTCGACATTGGGCACCGCCGAGACCGGCAGAAAGACGTAAGCGACGATGCCGACCAGGAAGAGCCCGATCGCCAGCAGTGTGGTGCCAACCGGCCGGCGAATGAAGGGCTCCGAGATCGATGCCATCTACTGCATCCCCTCGGTGGCGCCGGCAACCGTGGGTCCGGGCGGCCCTGGGTCTGGCACCGCCTTCTCGATTTTGCGATTGATCCGGTCGAGCGCCAGATAGATCACCGGCGTCGTATAGAGCGTCAGCAACTGGCTCAGCAGCAACCCGCCGATGATGGAGATACCGAGCGGAAATCGCAGCTCTGCGCCGGTGCCGCTTTCGATTGCCAGCGGCAGCGCCCCGAACAGCGCGGCCAGCGTCGTCATCATGATGGGGCGGAAGCGCAACAGGCAAGCCTGCACGATAGCCTCAGAAGGCGACATGCCCTGATGCCGTTCGGCTTCAAGCGCGAAGTCGATCATCATGATCGCGTTCTTCTTGACGATGCCCATCAGCAGGATGATGCCGATCAGGCCGATCACCGACAGATCCTGCCCGAACAGCATCAGCGCCAGAATGGCGCCGACGCCGGCGGATGGCAGGGTCGAGAGAATGGTGATCGGGTGAATGTAGCTCTCATAGAGCACCCCTAACACGATGTAGATCGTGACGATCGCCGCCAGAATAAGCCATGGCTGGCCGGCCAACGATTTCGAGAACTCGGCCGCATCGCCCGCATAGACGCCGACGATGCTGCCGGGCATGCCGATCCGGGTCTCGATCTTCTTGACTGCCTCGACGGCTTCGCCGAGCGCCTCGCCGGGGGCGAGGTTGAAACTGAGCGAGACCGCCGGGAATTGCGCAAGATGCGAGATCGCCAGCGGCGCGGTGGTGCGGGTCAGCGTCGCCACCGCCGACAGCGGCACCTGGGCGCCGGGCGCGCCGGCGGTCGTGCTCGCGGCCCCCGGGAGATAGAGTTTCGACAGGATCGATGGATCGCGCTGGTACATCGGCATCGCCTCCAGCACCACGCGATACTGGTTGGCCTGGCCGTAGATGGTCGAAATCTGCCGCTGCGCAAAAGCGTCGTTGAGGGTGTCGTTGACGGCCTGAAGACTGACACCGAGCTGGCCCGCGCGCTGGCGGTTGATATCGAGTGCGGCCCGCAAGCCGCCCTCCTGCGCTTCCGACGAGACATCGCGGAACAGCGGATCCCGGCGCATCTCCGCAATGAGCTTCTGCGACCACAGCGTCACCTGCGCCGCATCGGTGCCGGTCAGCGTGTACTGGTATTGCGAGCGGCTCGACTGAGTCGAGATCTGCACGTCCTGTACCGGCTGGAAATAGATGGTCATGCCGGGAATCTTCGCTGTGCGCTGTTTCAGCCGGTCGACCACCACGGAAATGTCATCGTGCCGCTCGCCGCGCGGCCGCAGCGTCATCACCAGACGCCCGACATTGGTGGTCGGATTGACCGATCCGGCCCCGATCACGGAGACCACGCCGATCACGTCCGGATCGGCTTGAATCGCGGCCGCCGCCGTCGCCTGCCGGCTTTGCATCTCGGCAAAGGAGACGTCGGGGCCGGCCTCCGTCACTGCGGTGATCGAGGCCGTATCCTGCAGCGGCAGAAAGCCCTTCGGCGCGATCACATACATCACGAGTGTCGCAATGATGGTAACGAACGTCACCACAAGGGTCGCGCGCTGGCGCTGCAGCACCCACAGCAGCGTGCGATGGTAGAAGGCGACCATGCGATCGATGAAGCGGCTGACGGCAGCAAGCCCCGGAACCGTCATCTCTTCCCCGACATGCTTGAGCAGCCGCGAGCACATCATTGGCGTCAGCGTCAGCGACACGATCGCCGAGGTCACGACCGCGATCGTCAGCGTCAGCGCAAATTCGCGGAACATGCGTCCGACCAGTCCGGACATGAACAATAACGGAATGAAGACCGCGATCAGCGACACCGTCAGCGAGATCACCGTGAACCCGATCTCGCTGGCGCCCTTCAGCGACGCCTCCATCACCGACTCGCCGTTCTCCATGTGGCGGACGATGTTCTCGATCATCACGATGGCGTCGTCGACCACGAAGCCGGTGCCGATCGTCAGTGCCATCAGCGACAGGTTGTCGAGGCTGAAGCCGCAAAAATACATGATGCCGAAGCTCGTGATCAGCGAGAGCGGCAGTGCCACGCCCGCAATCAACGTCGCCCGCAGCGACCGCAGGAACAACAGCACCACCAGCGTGACCAGCACCACGGAAAGGATCAGCGTGAACTGGACGTCGCGCACCGAGGCGCGGATGGTGACGGTGCGGTCGGAGACGATGGTCAGATTGACGCCGGCCGGGATCGCGCGCTGCACCTTGGGTATTTCGTCGCGGATCTGCCTGACAACGTCGATCACGTTGGCGCCGGGCTGCCGCTGGATATCAATGATCACGGCCGGCGTGCCCTGGTACCAGCCGCCGGTCCGGTCGTTCTCCAGTCCGTCGATGATGATGGCGACGTCGCCTATCGTGACAGGTGAGCCATTGCGATACGCGATGATGATCGGCTTGTAGGCCTCCGCCGCTGCGATCTGGTCGTTGGCGGCGATGGTGTAGGCCTGCTGCGCGCCGTCGAGCGATCCCTTCGGCCCTGAGACGTTGGCGCCCGCGATGGCGTTACGCAGATCCTCCATCGAGATGCCGTAGGCGGCGAGTCGCGCCAGATCGGCCTGCACCCGCACCGCTGGCTTGAGTCCGCCGAGGATGGCAACGCGGCCGACCCCGGAAATCTGGCTGAGCCGCTGGCCCAGGATCGTATCGGCGATATCGCTCATGGCGCGCAGCGAAATCGTCTCCGATGTTAGCGCCAGGGTCAGTACCGGCGCATCCGCCGGGTTTACCTTGGCGTAAGTCGGCGGATACGGCAGATTCCTTGGCAGGATACCTGCCGCTGCGTTGATGGCCGCCTGCACGTCCTGCGTGGCGCCATCGATATCGCGGTTGAGGTCAAACTGCAGCGAGATCTGGCTGACGCCGAACGACGAGGTCGACTGCATCGAGGACAACGAGGGAATCTGCCCGAGCTGGCGCTCCAGCGGCGCGGTGATGAGCGAGGCGACCACGTCGGGGCTGGCGCCCGGCAGTTGCGTCGTCACCTGCACGGTCGGGAAATCGACCTGCGGCAGCGCCGATACCGGCAGCGCCCAATAGCCGAGCGCGCCGCCGATCATCAGCGCGATCCCAAGTAGCGAGGTCGCGATCGGCCGGCGGATGAACGGTTCGGAGACGCTCATGGCTGCGTGCTCACTTTACGAATTCATTTCAGGCGTGCGGTGCATCGATCACGGCTGCGACTTCGCAGCGCCGCCCGCTGGCTCGGCCGGTGCCGGGCCGGTTTGTCCCTTTTGATCGCCCTCGCCTCGCTCGCGCTTGCCGCGGCGCTCGCCATCATTCGCTTGACCGTCCTTGCCCGGACCTGCCTTGGCATCGGGGCTGCGGCTGCGCTTGCGCGGCGCGAGGTCGGCGGTCGGCGCACGGTCGTCGGTCCCAATCAAGACCTTGGCGCCGTCGGACAGGTTCGCAAAACCCGTGGTCACGACACGGTCGGAGATCGAAAGCCCGCTCGCAATGACAGCATCGTTCTCGTTCTGCTGCGTCACCACGACTGCCTTCGCCGTCGCCACGTTGTCGGGACCGATCACGTAGCTGAACGTACCCACAGGGCCGCGCTGCACGGCCGAGGTAGGCACCACGATTGCCTTCTCCAGCGTTTCGACCTTCAGCCGCACATTGACGAACTGTCCGGGCCAGAGCTGGAATTTGGCGTTGGGAAACTCAGCCTTCAGTTTCAGCGTGCCCGTGGTCGGGTCGACCTGGTTATCGATGCCTTTGAGCGTACCTGTATCAATGACCGTCACGCCGTCATTGCCGAACACGTCCACCAAGAGCGGTCCCTTGGCGGCGGCAGCGTTGACCCGCACGATTTGCTGCTGCGGTAGGCTGAACTGCACCGCGATCGGCTGCAATTGCGTGATGATGACGAGGCCTGTGACGTCGGAGGCGCGGATGATGTTGCCCTGGTCGACCTGGCGCAGGCCGGCGCGCCCCGACAGCGGCGCGATGACCTTGGTGTAGCCGAGCATCGCCTTGGCATTATCAATCGCGGCCTGGTCGGCCTGCACCAGCGCTTCCTGCTGGGCGACCACGGCGCGCTGGGTATCGGCCTGTTGCTTCGAGCCGGCATTCGAGGCGGCAAGCTGCTGATAGCGCGCCAGATCGAGCTTCTGGTTGGCGAGCAGCGCCTCGTCCTGCGCCTTCTTCGCCACCGCCTGGTCGTACTGCGCCTGGTAAATGACCGGGTCGATCTCGGCCAGCACGTCGCCCTGCTTGACATCCTGGCCTTCGACGAAGTTCACCTTGATCAGCTTGCCATCGACCTGGGCGCGCACGGTCACTGTGTTCAGCGCGCGGACCGAGCCCACGGCGTCGAGATAAACCGGCACGTCCTGCGTGCGGGGCGTCGCCGCCAGCACCGGTACCGGAAGATCGGGACGTGCGCCGGGCCCGCCACGGCCGCTCTGCTTCTGCTGAAAGGCATTCCAGCCGAGATAGCCGAGGCCGGCGAGGATCAACAGCGTGATCGAAAGCGACACCATCCGCCGGCCAATGCCGCGCACGACGCGCTTGCCCGCCGTCTTTGGGGCGTCCTTCACTTCCGGCTTAAAGAGCATCGACCGGCCTTTCCATCCTAGGCTCCCAGCCGCCCCCCAGCGCCTGATAGAGGCTGACGATCGCGAGCAGCCGCGCCAGTTGGGCCTGCGACAGCGCGTCCTCGGCCTGGAACAATGTTAGCTGCGTATTTAGCACAGTTACGATATCGGCGGTTCCGGCCCGCAGCTGCTGCTCGGACAGCTCGAAGGCTCGCCGCGATGCTGCCACCACTTCGCGCTGCAGCCGCAGCCTCTCGGTCGTCTGGCGGATCGACGTCAATGCATTATCGACATCGGCAAAAGCCTGCACGACGGTCTTGCGATAGATCTGCAGCAACTCGTCCTGCCGCGCCTTGGTGAATTCGAAATTGCCGAGGATCCTGCCACCATCGAAGATCGGCTGGGTCAGGCTGCCGACCATGCTGAAGAATGCGGCTTGGGGCTGAAACAGCGACGACAGCGCCGAACTTTGATAGCCGCCCTGCCCCGTCAATTGAATGCTGGGGAAAAATTGCGCGCGGGCGCTGCCGACATTAGCGGTGGCCGAGGCAAGCTGCGCTTCCTGGCGGCGGATGTCAGGGCGTTGCGTCAGCAACTCAGAAGGCAGGCCCGGCGTGACGCGTGGCGCGGCAATCCGATTGAGGGTTCCGCCGGTGACACGCACGGATTCCGGCGGCCGCGACACCAGGGTTGCCAGTGCGTTGATGTTCTGGTCGAGCGTCTGCCGCAGCGGCGGCACCAGCGCGCGCTGGTTGGCGACCACGCTTTCCTGCTGCGCGACATCGAGGTCAGTACCGGTGCCCGCCCTGAAGCGTTCCTTGATGGCGTTGAGGATGCGTTCGGCGCTGGCGATGTTTCGCTGCGCAGTGCGAATCCGGTCCTGCGCGGCCAGCACCTGGAAATAGGCATTGGCGACCGTCGTCAGCGTGGTCAGCGCGATGACGTCGCGGTCAAAGCGGGTGGCAACCGCGGTCTCTTCCGCCGCCTGGGCGGCGTCGCGGTTCTTTCCCCAAAAATCCAATTCGTAGCTGGCGCTGAGCGAGGCCGAATAGTTGACTACCTCACGGCCGCCGATGGACAGACCGCTGGCACTCGAGCCCGAGGTGCGGGAATAGCTTTCCTGACCCGTGCCGCTGAGACTCGGCAACAGCGCCGCACCGGCGATCCGCGCCTGCGCATCGGCCTGCTTGAACCGCGCGGTAGCCGCCGCAATGTCCAGATTGACGGTCTGCGCCTCTTCCATCAGGCCGGTCAGCTCCCGCGAACGAAATCCGCGCCACCAGTCGAGCGTCGGCGGTGCGTCCGCGGCCTTCGAAAGCCGGGCCGCCTTGTAGCCGTCGGGTATGTCGAGCGCAGGGTCGGGAAGGTCTTTGGTCAGGATGCAACCCGCAGAGCTGGCGACGAGGCCAAGCACGGCAAGCGATCGCGCCAGCCGCTTGCCGCCCGGAATGAGAACAGGCCAACCTTCGATCGCAGCAGTTGCAATGCGCTGGATCACACCCGTTCTCCACCGGGCAGATCCCGGCCCGGCGCAATATGAGCGCTTCTCCTGTTGGGCTGCGATGCGTTCACGGGGGTGATGCTTCCGTTGTAACCGAGCCCCGATATTAGCCTTGCGATCAGCGAGCGGACAGCCCCGCGCAGCCTCTCGCCGATCGTGCGTTCAGGTGCGTGAAACGGGCAACAAAGAGCTCACTTGCCCTTGTTTTATAGGGCCTGGAACGATGTCGGGGCGCCGCGGGACGCCGATTCTTACGAAGATTTCATGGGGTTTTTCCCCTGTTCTGACGTCCGACACGGGCCCGTTGCACAGCGGAGCCCCGGCCTGTGGCCGATTTTAAACTCCGGGAACAGCCGTATTTCGCGCATGGATCGGACACGGAACGAGGACGGCTTGCGGCCGGGCCTCGCGGTCGCCGAAGCGCTCGGCGCGGAGTAGCCATGCTCGCAACGCTGCGAAGAGAGAAACCAGACAATTATGCTGATGCTGCCGCGGCGCTTTACGCCGGCTGTCTCATGCATGCGCGGCTGCAGCCGATCGGCCATCGCTTCAGCAATCGCGTGAAGCCTGCTGATCGATCTGGACCGGCTGGCCGACGCGAACCGAATCGGTGCTGCTCTGCGTCAACCGCGCAGCGTTCTACAGTGTCTACGAGGCATGCGGCCGGTCCCACGGCAGGGCGCGGCCTTCAATACCCGCTTGGCGAGCGGAAAAATCAACGACTATACTTCGCCGGCGTTGTCCACCCGTGCCAAGCATTGAAGTAGGGTCGATCGGCCATGCGAAGTCCGGGTAAACCGCAATTCGATGGATCGCACATGCCCGAGTTGATTTCGGTTACATCGGAAACTGTAGACGCGACGTTTCCGGAATTGCCCCGCATGGTCCGCCTGGCGCTGGGCTTTGGTTCAAAGCTGCAACACGGCACGCTCGACGTAACGCTGGCCGACGGCCGCGTGGTCCGGTTGGGCGGCAATGGGCCGGGTCCCGCCGCCGTGATGAAGATTTACGATTACGGCTTTGCCTCGCGGCTTTTGCGCGGTGGCGACATCGGCATTGCGGAAGCCTATCTGCGCGGTGAATGGGACACGCCCGATCTCACGCAATTTCTCTATCTGTTCTGCGTCAACCAGGACTGGATGCAGACGATAGTGGTCGCCAACCCGCTGACGCGCACCTTCCAGGCCGTCAGGCATTGGCTTAACCGCAACACAAAGCGGCAGGCTCGCCGCAACATCTATGCGCATTACGACATCGGCAACGCCTTCTATTCGGCGTGGCTCGATCCCAGCATGACGTATTCGTCGGCGCTGTTCGAGGACGACACGCCTGACCTGACGGCTGCACAACACAACAAATACCGCCGGCTCGCCGAGGCCATCGATCTGCGGCCGGGCCAGAAGTTGTTGGAGATCGGCTGTGGATGGGGCGGCTTTGCCGAATATGCAGCCAAGACGTTCGGCGCCAAGGTGGTCGGGCTCACCATCAGCAAGGAACAGCGCGATTTCGCACAGGCGCGCATTCACAATGCCGGACTCAGCGATAGGGTCGAGATCAAGCTCAGGGATTATCGCGACGAGCGCGACCGCTATGACCGGATCGTCTCGATCGAGATGATCGAGGCGGTCGGCGAGCAATTTTGGCCGAAGTACTTTTCACAGTTGCGCGACCGCCTGCTGCCGGGTGGCCTCGCAGGCATCCAGGCCATCACCATCCAGGACAGCCTGTTCCAGACCTATCGCCGCGAAGTCGACTTCATCCAACGCTACGTCTTTCCGGGCGGCATGCTGCCGTCGCCGCAGATCCTGAAAACGCTCGGGGAACGCTTCGGCGTTCCCGTCATCCGCGAACGTATCTTTGGACAAGACTATGCCAAGACGCTCGCGATCTGGCGAAGCAATTTCCGCGCAGCCTGGCCGAACCTGACGCCGTCAGGCTTCGACGATCGCTTCCGGCGGCTGTGGGAATACTACCTCGCCTATTGCGAGGCCGGTTTCCTGTCGGGAAATATCGACGTGCGCCAGGTGGTATTTGCGAAATCGGGCTGATCGCCCTGCCCCAACGCTGACTTGTATGGCCGGCGGCCCTCCTTTAGGGTCGCCTAACGATAGGCAAACAAACCGGCGATTTCAAAGACATGGCCTTCAACAAAGACGTCATCGAAGCGATCGGCAACACGCCCCTTATCAAGCTGAAGCACGCTTCCGAAGCGACCGGCTGCACCATTCTCGGCAAGGCCGAATTCATGAATCCCGGCCAGTCGGTCAAGGACCGCGCCGGCAAATGGATGATCCTGGAGGCCGAGAAGCGCGGCGATCTCAAGCCGGGCGGACTCGTGGTGGAATCGACCGCCGGCAATACCGGCATTGGGCTCGCCGTGGTTGCTAACGCTCGCGGTTACCGCACGCTGATCCTGATCCCGGAAACGCAGAGCCAGGAAAAGAAGGACATGCTGCGGCTGTGCGGCGCCGAGCTGATCGAAGTGCCGCAACTGCCCTATTCCAATCCGAACAATTATCAGCATGTCGGGCGGCGGCTCGCTGATCAGCTTCGCAAGACCGAGCCGAACGGCGTGCTTTTCGCCGACCAGTGGAACAATCTCGACAACGCCAAGGCGCATTACGAATCCACCGGACCCGAGATCTGGGAGCAGACCGGCGGCACGGTCGACGGTTTTATCTGCTCGGTCGGCACCGGCGGCACGCTCGCGGGCACCAGCCGCTTTCTGAAGGAGAAGAACAAGGACATCGTGACCGCCTGTGCCGATCCGCACGGCTTTGCGATGTACGAGCTGTTCAAGCATGGTCAGGCCAAATCGACGCCAGGCGACTCGATCACCGAAGGCATCGGGCTCGGCCGCGTCACGCCCATCATCGAGACTGCGAAGGTCGATGACGCTTTCCTGATTTCGGACGAGGAAGCCGTGACGGTGATCTACGAATTGCTCGAGCAGGAAGGCCTGTGCCTCGGCGGCTCCACCGGCATCAATGTCGCTGGCGCAATCCAATTGGCAAGGCAGCTCGGACCCGGCAAGACCATCGTCACCGTGCTTGCCGATTCCGGCGGCCGCTATCAGTCAAAGCTGTTTAATCCGGCGTTCATGCGCTCGAAGAACCTGCCGGTGCCGGCATGGCTGGAGAAGCGCACCAAGATCGACGTGCCGTTCGAGAAGGTGTGAGCGCGCGCGTTTGTAGCCCGGATGGAGCGGAGCGAAATCCGGGGCGGTTTCGCCGCGGCGATGCTGTCCCGGATTGCGCTGCGCTTCATCCGGGCTTCTGTAACGGGCCTTAGTTAGTCAATCCCTTTTTGCGCTGTCCACCTGCCGGGCACTTGCTTCTGTACGGGATCGGCACTGAGGCCGTC
>NZ_JADPKF010000022.1:0-30567 GCF_023073815.1 Bradyrhizobium sp. 157
CCCCAACCCTCCCCCGCAAGCGGGAGAGGGAGTCGACCGCCACCGCGGCACACTGCAAGAATCTTCACTTCCCCTTCCCGCCCCTGCTCAGCAAGAACACGCCCTGCTCGCCAAACATGTTCCAGACCCACCAGGGCAAGTTCAGCGGCACCGGGCGGCCGTAGAGATCGAGCGCCACCGCGCGCTCCATCTTGACGTTGATCTCGTCGCAGAGCTGCACGAAGTCCTTGATGGTGCAGAAATGGATGTTCGGCGTGTCGTACCAGGTCGCCGGCAGGTTCTCCGTGCGCGGCATGTGGCCGCCGACGAGCAATTGCAGCCGCATCTTCCAGAAGCCGAAATTCGGGAACGACACGACGGCGCGCCGGCCGATGCGCAGCAGGTTTTCCAGGACCGGCTTCGGCCGTCGCGTCGCCTGCAGCGTCTGCGACAGGATGACGTAATCGAAGGCGTCGTCCGGATAATTGACGAGGTCGGTGTCGGCGTCGCCCTGCACCACGGCGAGCCCCTTGGCGACGCAGCGGTTGACGCCCTCGCGCGACAACTCGATGCCGCGGCCATCGATGCCGCGGCTCTCCAGGAGCTGCAAAAGCTCGCCGTCGCCGCAGCCGACGTCGAGCACCTTTGAGCCGGCCGGAATCATTTCGGCGACCAGGAGATGATCGGTGCGATACTTGCCGGTGCGATCGGGAGCGATGCCGCCGAGCGGCAACGCTTGTTCCTGCAAGGCCATGTCAGCCACCTCTAGAGCTTTTTCCGTTCCGATGTAGTCGGAACGGAAAATGCTCTACCTTTCTTGTTTTGACGCGTTTTCTTCACGCGAACCGGTATCCACTTCGCTTGAAAACGCTTTGCTCTCAAGGCCGCGCGCCTTGCCCGCAGATTCCAGAAAGGCGCGAGAAATGTCGAAGAACTCGGGCACGTCGAGCAGGAAGGCATCGTGGCCGCGGTCGGTCTCGATCTCGGCGAACGACACCCGCGCGCTCGACGCGTTCAGCGCGTGCACCAGCGCCCGCGATTCCGAGGTCGGAAACAGCCAGTCGGACGTGAACGACACCACGCAGAAGCGGGTCTTGATGCCGCGAAATGCTTCCGCCAGCACGCCGTCATGATCGGCGGCGATATCGAAATAGTCCATCGCCCGCGTCAGATAGAGATAGCTGTTGGCATCGAAGCGCTCGACGAACGACGAGCCCTGATAGCGCAGATAGCTTTCGACCTGGAAATCCGCGTCGAACGAAAACGTCGGCAGCTCGCGGTCCTGCATCCGCCGCCCGAACTTGCGATGCAGCGCGGCATCGGAGAGATAGGTGATGTGCCCTGCCATCCGCGCGACCGCCAGTCCGCGATGCGGATGCGTGCTGCGTTCGAAATAGCGCCCATGGTGCCAGTCCGGATCGGCCATCACGGCCTGCCGGCCGAGTTCGTGAAACGCAATGTTTTGCGCCGAATGGCGCGTGGAGCAGGCCACCGGCAGCGCGGAAAACACTCGTTCCGGATAGGCTGCCGTCCATTGCAGCACCTGCATGCCGCCCATCGATCCGCCGATCACGCACAACAATGTTTCGATGCCCAGCCGGTCGAGCAGCATGGCCTGCGCGCGGACCATGTCGGGGATGGTGATGATCGGAAAATCCAGTCCCCACGCCTTGCCGGTCGCGGGATTGGTCGAGGCCGGACCGGTCGATCCCATGCAGCCGCCGATCACGTTCGAACAGATGATGAAATATCTGTCGGTGTCGAGCGGACGGCCTGGACCGACCATGATTTCCCACCAGCCGGCCTTGCCGGTCAGAGGATGCACGTTGGCGACATGCTGATCCAGCGTTAGCGCGTGGCAGATCAGGATCGCGTTGGAGCGGTCGGCGTTCAGTTCGCCATAGGTCTGGTATGCGATCTGGAATGGCGCGAGATCGATGCCGCAATCGAGCTTCAGGGGCTGCTCGAAGCCGAATTTGACCACCGGCGAAGTCGGATGGTCGGCCTCGTGGGCGCGGTCCTCGCTGTGAATCGACGGACTGGATACCGACTGCAATTGTGTCATCCCGACCTTCCTCCTCGCGGAGGTCCTTACAGACAGAAATCAGGCCGTAAAAAACCCGGCCTGAACGAAAGGTTCGGCCGGGATCAATCTGTCCCCGGCCTGTTTAGCGAGTTGTTTAACGTGGCTGCAAGCCGGCCGGCTCAAATGACCACGGAATGGAACAAAGCTAGTCCGAAGCAGGTCCGTCGTCAAGGCAGCTACATGGTTAACCGGGCTCGCAGACCTCATGGTGTGAGGAGGTGCCCTTGCGCCATCTCGAACCATGAGGGAGAACGGGCTTCATCCTTCGAGACGCGGCGCATGCGCCGCTCCTCAGGATGAGGTAAAGCTCTCATCAGGTTACGCCCAATGTCCAAGGCTCCCCCGGCTCCGCCCTCGCTGCAGGAATTGCGCAAGGAGATCGACGCGATCGACGAGCAGGTCCATCGCCTGCTGATGGCGCGCGGCGATATCATCGACCGGCTGATCCAGGTGAAGCAGACCCAGGAGGTGGGGTCGGCATTCCGGCCCGCGCGCGAGGCCAGCATGATGCGCAGCCTGGTCGAGCGTCATCGCGGCATCCTGCCGCTCGACACCATCGAGAGCATCTGGCGCGTCATCATCTCGACCTTCACTTACGTCCAGGCGCCGTTCTCGGTGCATGCAGATGTCTCGGTCGGCGAGCCCGCGATGCGGGATTCGGCGCGGTTTCACTTCGGCTTCGTCGTGCCCTATGTCGGCCATTTCAGCGCGCAGGCCGCAGTCGAGGCGGTGGCCAAATCGAAGGGCGATCTGGCGCTGGTCTCGGCGGTCTCGAGCCGCACGCCGTGGTGGAGTGCGCTGGAAGCCGATGGTGCGCCAAAAATCATTGCCCTGCTGCCGTTCCTCGAACGCGCCGATCATCCGGCCGCGCTGCCGGTATTCGTGATCTCGCGCGTTGCCGATGATGCCATGGTGACGGAGGTGCAGATGTGGAGCGTGCGCGTCGCCGGCTGGAACGCTGATATCGCCCGCGCCCTCGCCCCGCTCGCCGAAATCGTCGCAGTGCCCGATACCGCTTTCGACGGCGCGGCGCTTCTGGTGTCGGATGCCGGCACCGGGTTCGAAAAGATCAAGACCGCCCTGATCCAGGCCGGCGCCTCGGTGCGCTCGTCGGCTCTCGTCGGCAGCCACGCAACGCGCTATACGGTGCCCCCGAACGGGTCGGCGAAGCCTTAAAACGCCGCCCGAAATTCCGGAGTTGAAGATGAACCGCCCCGTGCCGAATCCCGGCATTCTCGATATTGCGCCCTACACACCCGGCAAGACGCCCGTGCCGGAGCCGGGCCGCAAGGTGTTCAAGCTATCGGCCAACGAGACCCCGTTCGGGCCGTCGCCGAAGGCGATCGCAGTCTACAAGGACGTGGCGGCGCGTCTGGAGGACTATCCGGAAGGAACCTCGCGGGTACTGCGCGAAGCGATCGGCCGCGCCTACGGGCTCGATCCCAACCGCATCATCTGCGGCGCCGGCTCGGACGAAATCCTCAACCTTTTGGCGCACACCTATCTTAGCCAGGGCGATGAAGCGATCTCGACCGCCCACGGCTTCCTGGTCTATCCGATCGCGACGATGGCGAACGGCGCCAAGAACGTTGTCGCGCCCGAGACCAATTTTACCGCCGACGTCGACGCCATTCTCGCGCGCGTGACGCCGCGCACGAAACTGGTGTGGCTCGCCAACCCGAACAACCCGACCGGCACCTACGTGCCGTTTGACGAGGTCAAGCGGCTGCGCGCCGGATTGCCGTCGAACGTGCTGCTGGTGCTCGACGCTGCGTACTCCGACTACGTGTCGCGCAACGACTACGAGCTCGGCCTGGAGCTGGTGGCCACCACCGAAAATACCGTGATGACGCATACCTTCTCCAAGATTCACGGGCTGGCGGCGCTGCGGATCGGCTGGATGTTCGGCCCGGCGCACATCGTCGATGCCGTCAACCGCATCCGAGGTCCCTTCAACGTCTCGACGCCGGCGATGCTGGCGGCGGTCGCCGCGATCGAGGACACCGCGCATGTCCAGAAGTCGAAGGCGTTCACCGAAGAGTGGCGCAACTGGCTGACAGAGGAAATCGGCAAACTCGGACTAAAGGTGACGCCGAGCGTCGCCAATTTCGTGCTGATTCACTTCCCAACCGAGAAGGGCAGGACCTCGGCCGACGCGGACGCGTTCCTGACCAAACGTGGCCTGGTGCTGCGGGCACTCAACAATTACGGCCTGCCGCATGCATTACGCATGACCATCGGCACCGAGGAGGCCAACCGCCTCGTCGTCGACGCTTTGCGCGACTTCATGGCGGCCAAGTGAGCAGCCAAGTGAGCGCGGTACCGATCTTCCGACGCGTCGCGCTGATCGGCTTCGGCCTGATCGGCGGCTCGATCGCGCGTGCGGTGCGGGTCCAGGGGCTTGCGAGCGAAATCGTCACCACCGCGCGCTCGGAAAAGACGCGCGCACGCGTGGTGGAGCTCGGCATCGTCGATCGCGTGCTGGAGACCAACGCGGAAGCCGTCAACGACGCCGATCTCGTGATTCTCTGTATCCCCGTCGGCGCCTGTGGGCAGGTGGCGCAGGAGATCGCCCCGTTCCTGAAAGCGGGCGCGATCGTCTCCGACGTCGGATCGGTCAAGGGCGCCATCGTCCGCGAAATGGCGCCGCATCTGCCGGGCCATGTTCATTTCGTTCCGGCACATCCGGTTGCCGGCACCGAGCATTCAGGGCCCGACTCCGGCTTCGCCGAACTGTTCATCAACCGCTGGTGCATCCTCACCCCGCCCGAGGGCGCCGACCCTATGGCGATCGAAGCCCTGCGCGCGTTCTGGGCCGGCATGGGCGCCAAGGTCGAGACCATGACGCCGGATCATCACGACCTCGTGCTGGCGATCACCAGCCATCTGCCGCATCTGATCGCCTACACCATCGTCGGCACGGCGGACGAGCTGGCGCAGGTGACCTCTTCTGAGGTGATAAAGTTCTCCGCCGGCGGCTTTCGCGACTTCACCCGCATCGCGGCGTCTGACCCGACGATGTGGCGCGACGTGTTTTTGAACAACAAGGAGGCGGTGCTGGAAATGCTCGGCACCTTCAACGAGGACCTGTCAAAGCTCACCCGCGCCATCCGCCGCAACGATGGCGAAGCGTTGTTCGAGCACTTCACCCGCACCCGCGCCATCCGCCGCGGCATCGTCGAGATCGGCCAGGATTCGGCCGCGCCGGATTTCGGCCGCCCGCATCCGCCGCTGAAGAAGACGGAGTGAAGAGACGCGGCTCCGTTCAATTCGAAGTCGAGGTGCCGCTCCACACCACATCGTCATACCCCGCGCATGCGGGGTATCCAGTACGCCGTGGCCTATCGCTTAAACCACGGCCGTCTCTGGAATACTGGATCGCCCGGTCGAGTGTACGGCCCGGGGACATGGGTAACGGGTGTTCGGAGACATGGGTAACACTTTCATTGAACATCATTTCGCAGATCGATGGATGCGATTTGGTGAGCTCCGAAGAAAACGCCGAACTTTCCATCTAGATCGAAGGGTCTGATGGCGAGAAGCTCGCCCCGAAAGGCTTCCGGAACGCGCCAGCGCCGTTTGCCAAAGCGGAAATTAGCCTTTATGGCGCTGGCCCTGCGCAGGATCGTCCCTTCCTCATATTCAGGCTCGCGCAGCTTGCTTGGCAATGAACGAGGACTTGGCCGATACCGGTTTGCTGGCACATCGTAGTCCAGGGACTGGTGTGGGCGCTCGGTATTATAGACGTGCCGCCACCGATCGAATGCGCTCTGCAGTTCGCGGGCGGTCCGAAATGTCGCCATGGATAGCACTTCGGCCTTCAGCGTGCGATGGAAACGCTCGTTCTTGCCTTTGGTCTGAGGATGATGCGGGCGCGCGTAGATGACGTCGACGCCGAGCTTGAGCAGCCAGACACGGAGTTTGGTCCATCGAACCTCAGAGCAAGTACCCCAAGGCACACCGTTGTCGACCAGGAACGCGTTCGGCAGGCCATAGTGGCGAAATGTCCGCTCGAGATGCTGCTGAACCGTCTCACTCTGTTCATTGGCGCCGGCCTGCAAGCACAGGGCGTAGCGAGAATGGTCATCGACCATGGTGAGCGGGTGACACATCTGTCGATCGCCCAGAGCAAAGCGCCCCTTGAAGTCCATCTGCCAGACGTCGTTAGGAGCCGGATGCTCGAAGCGGATATATTGCGGCGGCTGTGTAGGTGGCGGAATGCGGTCATGCCGAGTCAGAATTGCGTGGACGGTTGATGCCGCGGGCGCGCGCTCATGGTCCTCCAGACGTCGGAGAATTTTGCGTGCACCCCACGTCGGATGCGCATCCCGGATCTTCAAGACCGCTGCTTCGATCGCCTTCGGGCTTTGCGTTGGAGATCCATGCGGACGCCGGGAACGATCCCGTGCCCATTCCTGCTTCGCGGCGGCTGCCCTAGCCAACCATTTGTAGCCAGTCTTCGGGCTGATCCCGAACCGACGGCACAGTTCCCGCCGGTTAACGTCCCCCTGCTGAAACAGCCGAACGAACTCCTCCCGCTGATCCATGAGTGACACCTCGCGCCATGGCATGTCGGCCTCCTAAGCCCGTCCCATGCCGTCGATGTGTTACCCATGTCTCCGAACACCCATGTCCCCGGGCCGTATATCAAGCCGGGCGACGACATTGAATATGTCTCAAAACAGCGGCGGCACCTGCCCCGCTTTCAACGGTTCGGGAAATACGGCGCCGTCGACGAAGCGCAGCGGGAAGGCGTGCAAGACCGCACAATCTAGGCATGGCCGCCCACGGCCTGGATTTCCCTGAAACGTGCCCGGAAAACGAAGCGATAGACTTCGCTCTGGATTAGACGGGCTGAACGTACGGGACAGCATTCATCAACAGCACGCCAAAAAGGAGGACCAGATAGAGCATGGAAAACACGAACAGGCGACGCGCGGGCTGCCTTTCCTTGTCATTGCTGCGACGTACTTGCCATGAGAGAAAAATTATGATCGCTCCAAGCATCGCCGCAGCCGCGCCATAGATCGCCCCCGCGAACCCCAATGCCCAGGGCAGCAGCGAGACAGGAGCCAGAAGAACGCTATAGAGAAGAATCTGGCGCTTTGTTTCGGCCCGGCCGGCTACGACCGGCAACATCGGCACCCCCGCGCGAGCATACTCGCCGGCAAGATTGAGCGACAGTGCCCAGAAATGGGGTGGCGTCCAAAGGAAGATGATCAGGAACAGGACGAGCGGTTCGAGCCCAACATTTCCGGCCGCCGCGACCCAGCCGATCACCGGAGGGAGTGCGCCAGCCGCACCGCCAATGACGATATTCTGCGGTGTTCGGCGCTTGAGCCACATCGTGTAAACGACGACATAGAAGAAAATTGTGAAAGCAAGCAGCGCAGCCGCGGCCGTGTTCAGGAATGTGCCGAGGCTTAGAACGGCGCATATGGCAAGTACCAGTCCGAAAACCAACGCTTCCGAGCGCGATACACGGCCGCTGGGAATTGGACGCATGGCTGTACGCGCCATCAACGCATCGATGTCGGCGTCGTACCACATGTTGAGCGCACCTGCGGCGCCCGCTCCGGCAGCTATGCAAAAAAGAGCAACGGCACCGGCGAAGGGATCGATGCCGCCCGGCGCGACCATGAGACCGACCAGCGCAGTAAAGACGACCAGCGACATAACGCGCGGCTTCGTCAGCGCAACATAGTCCTCGATATTGGCATAGCTCCCGCGAACGGGAATTGAACGATTGATTTGCATGAGACTGATGCCCCCTTTTGCAAGCTGATCGGCGACGTGTTGAAGCACCTCCGGCGCGAAGCAAAAACAGCTAAGTCGGCGACGCGAAGAACAGGACCCGGATGAGGTGCGTGTAGTCGGATTCGAACACCATGATGGCCACGAACACCAGCACCAGCACCGGCGGCAGCAGGATCGCGTAGACCAGGGCCAGCCGCTCCCAGGCCATATGCATGAAGACGGCGACGATCAGGCCCGCCTTCAACATCATGAACAACAGGATAAGAGACCATCTGAGATAGCCCTGGAGGCCAAAGTAGTCGATGAGATAGGAGCAGGCGCTGAGGACGAACAACCAGCCCCAGACCACGAGATAGAGCTTGATCGGATGCTGCTGCCCCTTTTCGTGCGCGGCTGGAGCTGCGATTGCATCATGCGCATGGATTTGCAGCGAAGGTTGTTGTGCTTCCAAATGTACTGCCACGTTTGTCATGCGCCGACCTCACCAAAGATAAAAGAAGGCAAAGATGAACACCCACACGAGATCGACAAAGTGCCAGTAGAGGCCCATGATTTCGACGATCTCGTAGTGTCCCTTTCTGCTCGTGAAGAAGCCGCGTCTTTGGACGTCGAAGTCTCCCCGCCAGACCTTTCGTGCGATGGCGATCAGGAAAATCACGCCGAATGTCACGTGAGTGCCGTGGAAGCCGGTGATCATGAAAAAGCTTGCGCCAAACTGCGGTGCCCCCCAGGGGTTTTCCCAGGGCCGCACGCCTTCCGTGATCAGCTTGGTCCATTCGAAGGCCTGCATTCCGACGAACGTTGCGCCAAGTGCCGCTGTGACCAGCATCAAGACTGCAGTTTTGACGCGATCGCGGCGGTAGCCGAAGTTGACGGCCATCGCCATCGTCCCGCTGCTGCTGATCAGTACGAAAGTCATGATGGCGATCAGGATGAGGGGGATATGGTGCCCCGCAATCTCAAGGGCGAATACCTCGCTCGGATTCGGCCACGGCACGGTCGTGGACATTCGCGCCGTCATGTACGACAGCAGGAAGCAGCTGAAGATAAAGGTGTCGCTCAGGAGGAAGATCCACATCATGGCCTTCCCCCAGGAGACATTCTTGAATGCGCGCTGATCCGAGGACCAGTCGGCAGCAATGCCTTGCCAGCCGGCAGCCCGCGCAGGCGATTCTCCAGGGTTTGTCAGCGCGGTCTCTGCCATCTGGTCTCTCCCTAGCTGAGCAACCGCCGACAGATGTCGACGAAATCGTCAGTCCAGCCCGTCAACAGACCAAGCAGGACCAGCCAGACCAACAACAGGAAATGCCAGTAGATCGTGCAGAGCTCCACACTCAGGCGCACCTGCGGCATCTCGGCGCCACGCCACACCTTGGCAGTCGTTCTGCCGAGCGCCACCAAGCCGCCCATCAGGTGCAGTCCGTGCGCCGCGGTGATCATGTAGAAGAACGAATTGGCTGGATTGGACGCCACGAAATAGCCCGCCGCCCTCAGCTGTTGCCACGCCAGCAATTGCCCAACCAGAAATATAACGGCAGACGCTCCCCCTGCGCACAGGCCGACGATTACACCGTCCATGTTGTTCCGGTGCGTCGCCACGTATGCCCATTGCAGCGCGACACTGCTCACGACCAGCACGCCGGTGTTGAACCACAGCAGCCCCGGCACGGGCAGCGCCCGCCAGTCCACCATGTTCATGCGCATGGAGTAAGCGCTCATGAAGAGTGCGAACAACGAACTGGCGACTGCGAGAAACACTCCCAGACCGATCTTCGCGGCCGGCAGGGTCATTGCTCCCGTGCCCGGGAAGTGATCGATCGAACCTTCTTCCAGCCAGGGTTTGGCTGTCAGCCGTTGCTGCGCGAGCCACCATCCGATGATGACCGCTATCACAGCCATGAACAGGATGATGGCGCTCATGGCGCAGCTTCCTGAACGGCCCGTGTCGGTCGCGGCGGCTGGTTCTGCGGAATGAAGTCCTGCTCAGCGCCTGGCACGCTGTAGTCATACGCCCAGCGATAGACCACCGGAAGCTCCTTGCCCCAGTTGCCGTGCCCGGGCGGGGTCTCCGGCGTCTGCCACTCCAGTGTTGTCGCCCGCCATGGATTGCCTCCGGACGGACGGCCCTTGAAATAGCTCCAGACGAGGTTGAACAGGAACACCATCTGGGCGAAGCCCACGATCAAAGCCACGACGGTGATAAAGGCGTTGAGCGTATGGACCGACGGCGTGATGAACGTCGCTTCGCCAAGGTCGTGATAACGGCGCGGGACTCCCTGCAGCCCGAGATAATGCATGGGGAAGAAGATCAGATAGGCACCGAGGAACGTGACCCAGAAATGAAACTTGCCCATCCAGTCATCCAGCATCCGTCCCGTTACCTTGGGGTACCAATGATAGATCGCGCCCAGCACGACCATGATCGGCGCCACGCCCATCACCATGTGGAAATGCGCGACGACGAACATCGTATCCGAAAGCGGGACGTCGACGACGACGTTGCCGAGGAAGAGGCCGGTGAGCCCGCCGTTCACGAACGTGATGATGAAGCCGAGGGCGAACAGCATCGGGACGGTGAGATGGATGTCACCGCGCCATAGGGTCAGCACCCAATTGTAGACCTTGATGGCGGTGGGAATGGCGATGATGAGCGTCGTGGTGGCGAAGAAGAACCCGAAAGTCGGGTGCATGCCGCTCACATACATGTGGTGCGCCCATACGATGAAGCTGAGTGCGCCGATCGCCACGATCGCCCAAACCATCATGCGATAGCCGAAGATGTTCTTTCGCGCGTGGGTGCTGATCAGATCGGATACGATGCCGAAGGCGGGAAGTGCGACGATGTAGACTTCGGGGTGGCCGAAGAACCAGAACAGGTGCTGGAACAGGATCGGGCTGCCGCCGCCATACTTCAACTGCTGCCCCATCTCGACGAGGGCCGGCATGAAGAAACTGGTTCCCAGCAAGCGATCGAACAGCATCATGACAGAGGCGACGAATAGCGCCGGGAAGGCCAGCAGCGCCATTACGGTGGCTGTGAAAATGCCCCACACCGTCAGGGGCATGCGCATCAACGTCATGCCGCGCGTGCGCGCCTGCAGCACTGTCACCACGTAATTCAGCCCGCCCATGGTGAAGCCGATGATGAACAGGATCAGGGAGGTCAACATGAGAATGATGCCCCAATCCTGGCCGGGGGTGCCGGACAGAATTGCCTGTGGCGGGTACAGCGTCCATCCGGCGCCGGTGGGCCCGCCAGGCACGAAGAAGGTCGAGGCCAGCACGATGACCGCGAGCAGGTAGACCCAGTAGCTCAGCATGTTCACATAGGGGAAGACCATGTCCCGAGCGCCGACCATCAGCGGGATCAGGTAGTTGCCGAAGCCTCCGAGAAATAGCGCGGTGAGCAGGTAGATCACCATGATCATGCCGTGCATGGTGATGAACTGAAGGTATTGGTTCGCATCAATGAAGGAGAATGTGCCGGGAAATCCCAACTGCAGCCGCATCAGCCACGACAGCACTAAAGCCACCAGCCCGATTGCCGTCGCCGTCAGCGAGTACTGGATGGCGATGACTTTGGCGTCCTGCGAAAAGACATACTGCGTCCACCAGCTCTTGGGATGATAGAGCTCAACCTCCGGCACTTCGGCAGGCGGAACGTCTGCGATTCTGTCATACGGGACATCGACCATCGACTTACCTCCCGGTCGTTTCTTCCATCACGGCGCGATGAGAGGGTCTTGCGCGCCCAATTTATCTTCGCAACAGCATTTCTTATTTGCCGCCGGATTCGTGCGTTGCCTTTTTAACGGCGCTTCGGCCTGACAATTCCGCAAACGTCTTTTGCTTCTCCAGCCACGCCCGATAGTCGCTCTCTTCGTCGACGATAACCTTGGCGCGCATCTGTGCGTGCGCAGCGCCGCATAACTCGGCGCAGAGAACATCAAACGTTCCGGTTCGGATCGGGGTCATCCAGAAATAGGTGACCATGCCCGGGACCATGTCCATCTTGGCGCGGAACTCGGGCACATAGAAATCGTGCAGGACATCGAGCGAGCGAAGCAAAACCTTGACCGGCTTGCCGACGGGGAGGTGCAAGTCGTCGCTTGCGATGACAACGTCGTCCTGCCCATGCTTATCGTCGGGGTTCAAGCCCATAGGGTTGTCGGAGCTGACGTGGCGAACATCGGTTGTGCCCATCCGGCCGTCCTTGCCGGGGAGGCGGAAGCTCCAGCTCCACTGCTGGCCCATGACTTCGATTTCGGTCGCGTCTGCGGGAACCGTGACGAACTGGTGCCAGACCACCAGGCCGGGCGCCAACATGGCTCCGACCCCAATCGCGGTCCCTATGGTGAGCCACCATTCGAGCTTTTTGTTTTCGGGATTGTAGGCCGCCTGCCTTCCTTCCTTGTGATGGAAGCGGAAGACGCAATAGGCCATGAACGCGATGACCGCGAAGAAAACCGCCCCGGTGATCCAGAAGGTTATATTGATCGTGTCGTCAATGTAGCGCCAGTTGGTGGCGATCGGCGTCCACCACCACGGGCTGTAGATGTGAAACAGCACCGAGCCGACCGCGACGAGGAGCAGTACGATAGCGACAGCCATCCCTCATTCCTCCTTGCCACCAAAGGCAACGGAGACGAATTAAAGGGCGGAGCCCGCATCTGTCTCGATGGCCGACTTCACATGCGCCATCGCAGTGCGTCTTGCCTCGCCCAACTTTGACCGGTCGCGACATCCAAACGTGGCACCAAGCACACGTTACGACCGCTTCCTTCAGATCTGGGGCGTCAGAAATGAGGATGGTACGCGTCGGCGCTGGCGTCAATAGATCACTTGAGCGTCGGGACGCTGCGCGGATGCCCCAAGGTGGCGAGCGTCAGCCGGCACGATCCGATGACGCAATGCACCAAATGACCGTGAACGTGCACAGTTCACCGAACCGTGAGCGCTGTCTGGGTCCCATAGCGCTAAGCTTGTCGGGCAAGTCGCGACAAGTTTCGTCCGGCTAAGCTCCTTCGTTGGACCAGGGTTTGCCGTACTCGGCTCGGTCGCGTTTCTCGCAGGGGGCGGACACGCGTGGCTGGAAAGCACGTGGTTTTCGCCGCCGCGACTTTAAGCACGGGAGGGTGCGTCCATGGCCACTGCGTATTCCGACAATATCTCAAGAGTTGCACGGCACGTATTCGGCGACGCCGCCACATATCCCGTTCGCAAAATCAAACTGTCCGACCTGCGCGAGGCGCTGCGCCTGGGCTGGGAAGACTTCAGCGCAATGCCAAGTCACGCGGTTGTCCTGTGCGTGATTTATCCCGTTCTCGGCATTTTTCTGTTCAGGCTGGTCCTTGGCTATTCGATACTGCCGCTACTGTTTCCGCTGGCAGCCGGGTTTGCCTTGATTGGACCCTTTGCCGCGATTGGTCTCTACGAGCTCAGCCGCCGCCGCGAGCGCGGTGAGGAAGTCGGCGCATGGGATGCGTTTTCCGTGCTGCGCGCTCCGGCTTTCGGTGCCATGGTCGAACTCGGCGTGCTTCTGCTCGTTCTGTTCGGGGCCTGGATCGGCGCAGCGAACGCAATCTACGTTGAGATCTTCGGCCACGCTCCGGCCGCGAGCATTCCTGACTTTGCAACGCGCGTGCTGACGACACCGGACGGATGGTCGCTCATCATCATTGGTTGCGGCGTCGGTTTTCTGTTCGCGGTCGTGGCGCTGTGCGTTAGCGTTGTGTCGTTTCCGTTGATGCTCGACCGCCACGCGACCGCGATTGACGCGATCCGGACCTCGCTGCGGGTCGTGATGAAGAATCCGGTTGAAATGGCCGGATGGGGACTGATTGTTGCGGCGCTGCTGGTGCTCGGTTCGTTGCCGGTCTTCGTTGGACTAGCCGTTGCTTTGCCATTGCTCGGTCATGCTACCTGGCATCTGTACCGGAAGGTGGTGGAGCCGGATCCCAATCCGCCACCGCAAGAGCCTCGCCTGCGGAAAGGGCACCGCTACGCGGCGGATTTCCCGGCCAATCTCTTCCCGTGGAGCCGCGAGCGCTAGCTCGTAATGGTTTAAGGATGCCGGAGTTGCGCGCCTCACCGATCCGGCAGCGTCCCCGCTGCCCCCTCGGGTTGTCGGCTGCCGTCTGCACGTCGGCCCTTATCGAATGGCCGCCGCCTGCCGATTGCTCACATTCAGCTTGGGTGGTTGAGGCTAGTAGCCGGCCCCCGATACCAACAGAACTGCACCAAGTGCGATAAGGAAAAGGCCCGGCCAGTTCGTTCCGAGCCCCAGGAATCGCAAGCTGCGCCGTGGTGGCTCCAAAGTATCGCGAGCGGGCCGGGAGGAATCCCGGCCACTAAGCGGTCCCCGCCAAATAGCGGTGCGTACCATGTACAGGATTCCGACGATAAAGAGGAGCGCGCCAAGTCCCATCAGGAACATTCTCGCCTCCTATTCGTCGCTGCCCCGCACAAATACAACTGGATTCAAGCATCCAGGCTCGAAAACGTTCCGGCCAAGCGCTGTAATTCAGCAGGTCGCTGTCCGACTTGGTCCGGAATGCAAACCAAGGCGGACGTTCATCGACCACTCTGAATTAGGCTGACGTTCTAGAACAGCGGCGGCACCTGCCCTACTTTTATCGGCCCCAGAAACACCGCGCCGTCGACAAAGCGCAGCGGGAAGGCGCGCGCCTTCCGTCCCTCCAGCTCCGCTTCCTTGCCGAGCGAATTGATGCCGGCCGCGACGCCGGCATTGGCGTTCTGCTTGACGACTTTGCCGAGCCCCGGGATCGCCTTGTCGAGCGCGCCGAATAGATTGTTAAGATCCTGGCTCTTGACGCCGGGTGCAACGCGATCGAGGGTTGCCTGTGGCACGCCCTCCTCCAGCATCTTTTCAAGACCGAGCAGCGGAATCACCTTCTCGATTCCCGCCACCGTCATCTGGAGTTCGCCGTCGATCCGACCCTGCGCATTGAGGCTCAACGTGCCGGCGGCCAACGAGATCAGGTCGCCCTGCTGAATCCGCGACCGCACAATCTCGAGTTGACCCCCCGCCGCCTGCAGCTCCCTGAACCGTTCGGGCCACGGCTTCGGTGAAAGATTCTTCAAACCCGTGAGCTTGGTCTGGATGTCGGCATCGAACTGCTGCGCCAGCACCGGGTGCACCTCCTGCACGTTGCCGCCCGATATCTGCAGCACGGCGTCGATCACAGGGTGATCCTTCGTCGAGCCTTCGGCAAGACGGCCGTGCAGCTCGACATGGCCGGCGCGCGCGAGCGGCGTCTCGACCGGTCCGTTGACGCGGTCGATCGAGGGATTGTCGAACACGATGGAAGCGCGCTGCGGCACATCGGGCAATCCGCTCACGCTGCTGCGGCCCAACGTCCAGTTCACCTTCATCGACGGCGGCTGGCCGCGATCGGCGAGCGTGGCCGGCGCCTTGAATTCGGCGATTAAGAGTTTCGGCTGGTAGATCTGCGCGATCACCATGATCTCGCCGAGCCGCGCGGTGAACGGCGCCTGCGCGCCGGCGGTCTGCGAAACCAGCGAAACGCTGGCGTCGTCGCAGCGGACTTCGAGGCGGAACGGATAGCCCGCGACGGAGCGCTTGCCGCACGTGTAGACGCGCCCGGACTTTGCTTCCTGCGCGGCCCATGCGTCGGCGTGCACGCCGACTTCGGACGCGGCACAGAACCAGAACGCGCTCCATGCCGCGGCAGCAATAACGAGCAGAGCAGGCATGATGAAGAGGCGCCACAGCGGGCGCCGGCGCGGCGCGGGGTTCATGTCAGGCATGCGGCGTCCTTTGGCTAGCGATTTTGGCGAATGTAAGTATCCGCTCGTCGCAACAAAAGGCATTGAATCCACTTCGCTTTGTCGCGCCGTTCTGGTAGCGGTGCACCCGGCATGTCCGCAATTGAGTTCAACAATACGGAATTCTTGAAAGGCGACCTCTGGGTGTTCGGCTATGGCTCCCTGATGTGGCGCCCGGGCTTCGAGTTTATTGAACGGGTTCCGGCGCGGCTGATCGGCGAACACCGCGCGCTCTGCGTCTACTCCTTTGTCCATCGCGGCACGCCGGAAAAGCCCGGCCTCGTCCTCGGACTCGATCGCGGCGGCGCCTGCCGCGGCATCGCGTTCCGCATCGCGGAGAAGAACCGCGCCGCCACCGTCGCCTATTTGCGCGAGCGCGAGCAGGTCACCTCGGTCTACCGCGAGGTGATGCGGTCGGTGTGGTTGGAGAACGATGCGCGTCAACGCGTCAGCGCACTCGTCTACGTGGTCGATCGCGGCCACGTGCAATATGCCGGCCGGCTGTCGCTCACCGAGCAGCTACGTCATGTGCTGCAGGGGCACGGCCAGTCCGGCGTCAACCGAGATTACGTTCTGGCCACCGTGAAGGCGATCGAGGCGGAAGGTTTTCGCGATTCCCAACTGCACCGGCTCGCAGCGATGCTGCACAACCAGCATCCACCGCCTCTTCCCGCAGAGAACAGCGACCGTTGAGCTGGGTGTGGGTACTCATACAGCGGACTGAAGTGAAGTCCAGTGGCCGCGATAGTCAGTATCCACCGTTGGAGGCAAAGCGGCCTCGAATATCGGGACTGGGCATGTCTGTTAATGACCCCTTCTGCGACCTCGGGTGATGTCTGCTTCCCCCGCTGTTGGGGGTCGAGCTGACATCAGTCGGCCAGCCCCTTAATGAGTGCACGGCCTAATTTGGACGTGCCGGAAGCCGGCACGTCCGATTGTCTTTGTCCTGAAGGATAAAGGGAGAAGCTGATGCAAGTGACAGATGACGAACTGGTGAACTTCGAGGCGAACGGCGCGGCGCCGCTTCCGGCCTCCGGTAGAGAAGGCTTCGTAGAGAACGACGGCGCGCGTATCTGGTATGCCGCCTATGGTTCCGGCCCCGCCGTCATCCTGCTCCACGGCGGGCTCGGCAACGCCGGGAACTGGGGCCACCAGATTCCGGCCCTTGTCCAGGCCCGCCGGACAGTCGTCGCCATCGATAGTCGTGGGCATGGCCGCAGCACGCGCGACTCCCAGCCCTTCAGCTACAAACGGATGGCAAGGGATGTGCTGGCCGTGATGGATCACCTCGGCCTTGAAAGGGCGGCACTTGTCGGCTGGAGCGATGGCGCCTGCACAGCGCTCATCCTTGCCGACAGGCATCCAGAGCGCGTCTCCGGCGTCTTCTTCTTCGCCTGCAATATGGACTCGAGTGGCACCCACGAGTTCAAACCGACGCCGGTGACCGATCGGTGCTTCCGCCGCCACAGGAGGGACTATGAGGCGCTATCTGCGACACCCGCCGAGTTCGAGACATTCGTCGCTGACATAACGCGCATGATGCAGAGCGAGCCGAACTACAGCGCCAACCAGCTTGGGGGCATCAAGCTGCCCGTCGCTGTCGTCCTCGGTGAGAACGACGAATTCATCCGCGCGGAGCATGCCGATTACCTGGCGCGCAGCATTCCGCGCGCCGAACTGATCGTGCTTCCCGGCGTCAGCCATTTCGCGCCGCTACAGCGCCCGGAGCTCTTCAATCGCGAAGTACTCCGGTTTCTTGATCGGATCGCATGAGCCTTAAAGGCCTACCTTTGAGACATGCCGACGGACGACCTGAATGTCCGTTTACTAGGGTAGATCGGAAGAATCGGCCCAAAGCGAACGTGCCGACGTGTGACTGATGTCCGCGTTGGGGTAAAATCGACATGGAGCCGGACGCGCCATTCGCGGATCCAGGTACGCGCCTAGTTGACTTGCGCCGTCGCTGGCCGGCTCGGCGCCGGCGCGGGCTGATCGGAAGGTTCGGGCACGAGATCGATGCCCGCACCGGCGAGGCGCACGCGCACTTCGGCGGCGACATATTTCGAATATTCCGACAGCAACAGACGCAGCGTCGCGCCGCTGGTCCACCACGGCTCGTCGCGCCATTTGTCGCCGATGACCGCGAACGGAATCAGCGCGACGTCAGGCATCGCATGCGACAATTCCAGGATGGCCCGCGGCATGTGGTAGTTCGACGTCACCACGATCAGCGATTTGAAACCGCGCTCCCGCGCCCAGCGCCGCGTCTCGGCGGCATTGCTGCGCGTGTTGACCGCGGAGCGGTCGAGATCGACACAGCAGCCGAGCAGCGACTGGTTGTCGGGCAGCGAGCGCGAAATGTCGCGCGCGGCGTTGGTGGGATGCACGCCCGAAATCAACAGCCGCTTGCCGTAGCCGCTGGCCAGCAATTCCATCGCATCGGACACCCGCGACGAGCCGCCGGTGAAGACCACGATCCCGTCGGCGCTGCGCGCCGGCTTGATTTCGACGCCGCGCAATTGCGAGAGAAAGGCGATAAAGCCCACCGCCGCACCGACGAATAGGATCGCCATGGAGCCGACGATGACCGCGCGCAGCCATCCGCGCGGCCGCGCGGCCCGCGTTCCCGGCGTGCTATCGTCGTGCTGCAAATCCATATCGTCCGGCAACCCTCGTCCCCCGGATAATTCTAGAACGTTTTCAGGCGAAGTGGAGTCCCGGTCCCGGGGTCAAGTCCGTGACTTGCTTCACTTGAAAATACCAATGGCCCCAATCAATCGATATCATCCAGCGTCGCAAACAGCGTCCGCCGCGACGCCCAGGCGGTAATGGCGGCAATCGCCACGGCCTGTACCGCCAGCGCCAGATAGCCAGATGGCGGCAGCGAAAATGTCCCCAGCAGCGCTGCGAATTGATCGCCGACGGGGGTGCCCGAGAACCAGGCGGCGATCGATTCGGAAAAGCCAAAACCCAGCATCGCGGCGCCGCCGCCGATCACCCCTCCCTCCAGCCCGAGCCTGAGAAAATGCCGCAGGAAATGGTTGGCGATATAGCGATCGCCGGCGCCGACGAAGTGCAGCACCTCGACGATCGGGCGATTCGCCGCCATCGCGCCGCGGGTCGCGAATGACACCGAAATGATCGTCGCCACAATTACCAGCGCGAGAATGCCGACGCCGGCAAACACGGTGGCGCCAGTCATCGAGCGCATGCGCTCGATCCAGGCACGGTGATCGTCGACGCTCGCCGACGGCGCCACTTGCGTCACCCTGGCGCGCAATGCCGCGAGGTCGAGCGTGGTGCCGGGCTGGACGCGCGCGACGACGACGCGCGGCACCGGCAACTGCTCGATCGACAGCCCGCTGCCGAGCCACGGCTCCAGCAATCTGGCCGATTCATCCTTGCTGAACGGCTTAACCTGGACGATGCCGGGCTGGGTCCGCATCGCCTCCGCCGCCGCGGCCACATCGCGCTCGAGGTCGCGCTCCGCCTGCGGGCGCACCTGCATGGTGATTTCGCTCGCGACTTCAGACTGCCATTCCGCCGCCGATGCGCTGACGAGCAGCACGGTGCCGGTGGTGATGGATGCCAGGAACGTCATGATAGCGACGACAGCGACCAGCGCGCGGCCGGAGATCGACGCCCGCGGCACGATCGGCGACATATTGCGCGCGCGCGCCGGCACCTGCGGGCGTTCGGTCCCGAGGTCCACCAGCGGCCCATGCTCGTCACCGGCCCTACTCATAGATGTGCAGCCGTCCCTGGTGCAGCACCATCCGCCGCGCCTCGTACTGGTCCATCAGCGTGATGTCGTGGGTCGCGATGATCACCGCGGTGCCCAGCCTGTTCAACTCGATAAACAACCGTAGCAAGCGCCGGCCGAGCGTCGGATCGACGCTGCCGGTCGGCTCGTCCGCCAACAGCAATTGCGGCCGCGAGATCACCGCGCGCGCGATCGCCGCGCGCTGCTTCTCACCGCCCGACAGGATCGGCGGCAGCGCGTCCATGCGCTCGCCGAGGCCGACCCACTTCAGGAGGTCGATCACCTCACGGCGATAGCTGGATTCGTCACGGCCCATCACACGGAACGGCAGCGCCACGTTCTCGTAGGTCGTCATGTGGTCGAGCAGACGAAAATCCTGCAGCACGATTCCGATGCGCGTGCGCAGACCCGCAATCTGATCCTTGCCCAGCAGCGAGACGTCCTGGCCGAACAGGTTGACGAGGCCGCGGGTCGGCCGCAGCGACAGAAACAACAGCCGCAGCAGCGAGGTCTTGCCCGCGCCCGAGGGACCGGTGAGAAACTGGAAGGAATGGGCGGGAATCACAAAGGAAAGGTCGCGCAAAATCTCCGGGCCGAGCCCGTACCTCAAACCGACATTTTCGAACCGAACCAAGCTCAGCTCCGCTCGACATGGACCATGGCCGAGCTCCGCTCGGCATGGACGGTGGCCGAGCTCCGCTCGGCGTGGACGGTGGCCGAGCTCCGCTCGGCGTGGACCGTGGCCGAGCTCCGCTCGGCGTGGACCGTGGCCGGAAACCCCGGACTTGAACCTGAACCCGGACCCGAACCTGAACTTTGGGCTCGTGGCCCGCTGGTTTGGGCGCCAACCGGACAAAACGGTTTTGCGGCCGTTATGGTTTCCGATTCGTTAACGGTCGGTATGTAGCATCCGGGCGAAGACACTGGTGAGCTGGGCTCCATGCATATCGTTTGTCCCCATTGTACAACATCTTACGCCATCAATCCGGCCACCTTGGGCGCCGCCGGGCGCACCGTCCGCTGCTCCCGCTGCAAGGAAACCTGGCTGGCGCGGCCCGAGGACGCGATCGAACTGGCCGCCCCCGAACCGGCCGCCATGCCAAGTCCTCCGCCAGCTCCGGCGCAATCGAGCCAGCCGGCCGCAAACGATGCCGCGGCCGAATGGGAGGCGATGGCGCGCGAGGAAGAGGGACAGGACACCCCGGTGGTCGACAGTCCCTCGATTTCGGCCGGCTGGCCGGCCGAGGGCGAAGGGTCGCGCCAGGGCGGCGACAGCGACTGGCCATCGGTTGCCCGGCGGGATGCCGAAGACCATGACGACATCCCGATCACCACGCACCGCGAGCGGCTTGCCCGTCTTTTGCGGCTGCCCTCCCTGCCCCGTATTCCGTTCATGCCGTCCGTCGGCCTGCCGACCGCCTGCGCCGCGATGGGCGCGCTGATACTGGCGCTGATGATCTGGCGCACCGAAATCGTGCGGCTGCTACCGCAAACCGCGACGTTCTACAAGATGGTCGGGTTGGAAGTGAACCTGCGCGGGCTGGCGTTCAAGGACATCAAGATCACCAACGAGACCGTGGACGGCAAGCCGGTTCTGGTCATCGAGGGCGTGATCGTCGGCGAGACCAAAAAACCGGTCGAATTGCCGCGGCTGCGCTTCTCCGTCCGCGACGCGCAGGGCGCCGAGATCTACGCCTGGAACGCGGTGCTGGAGCAGCCGGTGCTCAAGCCCGGCGAGCGCGCCTATTTCAAATCGCGGCTGGCTTCGCCGCCGCCCGAAGGCCGTAATATTGACGTACGCTTTTTCAACAAGCGGGATCTGGCCGGTCACGCCTGAACCTGACCGCCTGTCCTGCAAGGCGAGAGATCAAGATTTCATGCCACGCGTGCTGATTGCCGATGACGAAGACTCCATGCGCTCGCTGGTGGCGCGCGCCATCGCCATGGATGGCCACGAGACCGTCACCGCCGAGGACGGCGCCGAAGCGCTCGATATCCTGACGCGCGAGCAAGGGCTATTCGACCTGCTCTTGACCGACATCCAGATGCCGGTGATGGACGGCATCGCGCTGGCGCTGACGGCGGCGCGCGATTTTCCCGACCTGAAAATCCTCTTGATGACGGGCTTCGCCGACCAGCGCGAACGCGCCTCCGGCCTTAACGCCATTGTGCACGACGTGGTGACGAAACCGTTTTCCGTGCATGACATCCGCACTGCGGTTGCAGACGCGCTGGCGGCGCGGAAGAACGGATAAGCCACATCAATGGTCGTCGTCCCCCGCGAAGGCGGGGGACCCAGTACGCCGCGGCTTCTCGATTCAACTACTAACGTCTCTGGCATACTGGATCACCCGCCGGAGCCTGTCATCGGGCGCGCATTCGCGCGACCCGTTGGCGGGTGATGACAGCGCGCGCTAGCGGAGTTTTCAATAATCCTTCAACAGCCGCTCGATGTAATCGAGCTCGATCTGCGGACGGGCCGTATCGCCGAGACGGCGGCGCAGTTCTTCCAAAATCCGGCGAACCCGCTGCACGTCGATCTCGCCGGGGATCTTCACCGTATAGTCGTCGGTGAATTCGTTATTGCGCATCGGCCGTCCGAGCGGATCGGTCGAGTTGGCGGCGCCCTGCTGGCGGCCTCTGGGGTTGCCGGGGCCGTCCCCCGGCTGGTCGCCGTCACCCTGCTGCATGGCTTCCGCAAGGCTCTGGGCGCCCTTGCGCAGCGCGTCGAGCGCGCGGCCCTGCGAGTCCACCGCGCCATCGGCATTGCCCTCGCCGAGCCGGCCGGTGGCATCGCCCATGGCGGAATCGGCCTGATCGAGCCCATCCTCGCCATCGCCCTGCTCGCCGCCTTGACCCTGCTGGCCTTGACCCTGTTGGCCCTGCTGCCCCTGCTGGTCGCCACGCTGGCCTTGCTGGCCGCGCTGGCCCGGGCCCATGCCGCGCTTGGCGAGCTCTTCCTGCAACTTCTTGAGGCGGTCACGCAGGCCCTGCTGGTCCTGCTGCAGGTCGCCCATGCTCTGCTCGCCCTGCTTGCCGCGCATGCGGTCGCGTCGCGAATCCTGGCCCTGCTTGTAGGTCTTGTCGCGCAATTGCTGCTGCTTCCGGATCATGTCGCCGAGCTCGTTCAGCGCCTGCTCCATCTCGTTGTCACCGCCTTGGCCGGGCTGCGCCATCTGCAGGTTTTCCAGCATCTGCTGTAGCTGTTCCAATAGCTGCTTGGCGGCATCCTTGTCGCCGGAACGCGACATCCGCTCCAGCCGGTCGAGCATGTTCTTGAGATCCTGCTGGCTCAGCATTTTCGTGTTGGGATCGAGCGGGCGCGCCTGTTGCTGCGGATTGTTGCGGAACTGCTCGGCGAGCTGGCGCAGGAAATTATCCAGCGCAGCGCGCAAATTATCCGTCAGCTTCTTGATCTCCTCGTCGGTGGCGCCACGCTCCAGCGCCTGCTTGAGCGCCTCCTGCGCCGCACGCAGCGCCTTCTCGACATCGGTGATGTTGCCATCCTCGATGGTGACGGCAAGCGCCCACAGGCTCGCGACGACCTCGCGCATCGCGGCATCGGTGCGCGCCGCCTCCAGTTGATGTTTAACACTGAAGAGGCCGAGATAGTGACCGGCTTCGGGCGTGAACAATTCCGGCGCGATCATCAGCGCATCGAGGGCGGTATAAACTTGCGAATTCTGATTGGCATCGAGCGCCAGAATGCGGCGCTGTTCGATCAGGGCGCGGGCGAGGGGCTTGGTGAACAGCCGTTCCGGCAGCCGCATGTTGAACGGCTCGCTCTTACCCTCATTGCCGGCCTCGTCCTTGGCCGTGAGCGTCAGCGTCACATCGGCGCCGGCATAGGGATCCTCGCTGAGATCCTTCACCGTCTGGCCGACGCCATTGCGAGTGCGCGCATTCGGCAGCACCAGCGCAAACTGCGGCGGCTCGAACAGCGGCCGTGGCTCGGCCGTCTTGCCATCCTTGTTCGCTTCCTTGCCGGCTTCCTTGTTACCATCCTTGGCCGCATCGGCCGGACGGGCGGCGAATTGCGCGCGGGCTTCGGTGACGCCGTAATCGTCCTCCAGCTTGTAGGACATCTGCAGCGAGCCGCGGGCCTGGCGCTCCGGATCTTTCGCCAGCGAGATGGTCGGGCCACGGTCGGGCGTCGCCGCGAAGCGCCACAGCGGCTGGCCGGAGGGCGCGCGGACATGCGCGGTGCCGTCACCCGTGATCTTGAAATGCCGTTCGTTGGTGCCCTTCGGCGCCTGCTCGCTGGGCGCGACCTCGGTCACGCCGCCGCCGACCACGACGTCGATATTGCCGCCGCTGGAGCGCACCAGCAGCGTGCTGCCTGCAGGCACCGGCAATGGTGCTCCGCTATCGGGAGAAGCGGCATCCCTGTTGGCGGCAGACAGAATGACCGGCGGCTTGCCGGTATAGAGCGGCGGGGTCACCCAGGCATCGACCCGGACGTTGGCCGGCGCCAGCACGCCATTCCAGTCGAACGCCGCAGCAATTCGTAGCCTGCGCTCGTCGCCGGCGGCGACATAGGCGGCCGCCAGCATCACTATGACCAGCGCGCGCAGCGCCCAGGGGTCGTGGATCGCCAGCCGCGGCGAAGGCAGCCCGGCTCGGATCCGTTTGATCGAGGCCAGCGTGCGCTCGCGCTGCTCCCGCCACAGCGCCTGTGCGATTGGATCCCTGGTCGAAAGTGTATCGGTCAGCGCGGTCGCCGGGCGATGGCGAATGCCGGTGCCGCGGTCGAGCCGGCTCAACGCCTCTTCGCGGCTCGGCCAGCGAAACCGCGCGAGCGGGAACAATGCGGCCAGCGCCGCGAGGGCAAACAGGCCAAGGCCGATCGCGCGTGCAAGGAACGGCAGCGCCAGCCACAATCCAGCCCAGGACGCCACCAGGAACAGCCCAATAACGCTCAGCAGCCGGGCAAGCCCCGGCCAGGTACGTTCCCACGCAATCGCGTACTGCGCACGTTGCAGGGCCTGCGTCAGTTGAAGCCGCGCGACGGCATCCGGCTCGCGCGCGGGCTTTGTGTGGTCGGGGGGAGCGCCGTTCAACAATCTCTCCGGGTTGTCGACAACTCAGCCTAGCACAACGGCGGCAATGAGGCACCTGTTCCTGGGTAACCCACACCCGGAAATACGCATAACATAACACGAAGGCGTGACTGCGGGCGTCCCGCCGCGTAACGTCCGCGCCGAACCGTAAAACTACGAGGAAGCGATATGGACCAGAAGACACACGATAAGGGCCTGGAAATTCGCAAGGCGGTGCTCGGCGAGGCCTATGTCGACAACGCGCTGAAGAACGCCGACGGTTTTAACAAGCCGTTCCAGGAACTCGTCACCGAATATTGCTGGGGCGCGGTGTGGGGCCGCGAGGAACTGCCGCACAAGACCCGCAGCATGCTCAATCTCGCCATGATCTCGATCCTGAACCGCCCGCATGAACTGAAAGCGCACATCAAGGGCGCGCTGACCAACGGCGTCAGCCGCGACGAGATCCGCGAGATCTTCATGCAGGTTTCGATCTATGCGGGAATTCCGGCAGGCGTCGACAGCTTTCGCATCGCGCGCGAGGTGTTCGCGGAGTTGGATCAGGCATAAGACCCGTTCGCACAAGCAGTCGAGACGTTCGGCCGTCATTGCGAGTGAAGCGAAGCAATCCATGGCGCCACACGCGGATAGATGGATTGCTTCGTCGCTTTGCTCCTCGCAATGACGACGTGGAGGAATAGACATCATGGAAATTGGATTCATCGGCCTCGGGAAAATGGGCTCCCCGATGGCGCGCCGCCTGATCGAGGCCGGGCATCAACTCATCGTGTTCGACACGCGGCAGGAAGCCGTCGACAAGCTCGTCGCGCTCGGCGCACAAGCCGCATCCTCGCCCAAAGACATCGCCGACCGCTGCGAGACCGTGCTGGCGAGCCTGCCGTCGCTGCTGGCGTCGCTCGACGTTGCGACCGGCGCCGGCGGCGTGATCGAAGGCAGGCGCGCCAAACGCTTCGTCGATCTCTCCACCGTCGGATCGCAAATGGCCGCGAAAATTCACGGCCTGCTGGCCAAGAAGAACATCGTGCAGATCGATAGCCCCGTGAGCGGCGGCGTCGGCGGCGCGGAAAAGGGCACGCTTGCCGTGATGGTCTCCGGCCCGCGCGCCGATTACGAGCTGACAAAGCCCGCGCTCGACGTGATCGGAAAAGTGTTTTTCATCGGCGAAAAGCCCGGCTCGGCGCAAACAATGAAACTGGCGAACAACTTCCTGTCGGCGACCGCGATGGTGGCGACGTCGGAGGCGGTTGTGATGGGCGTCAAGGCAGGGCTCGATCCAGCCGTCATGATCGACGTCATCAACGCAGGTTCCGGGCTTAACACGGCGAGCCGCGACAAGTTTCCGCGCTCGGTGCTGCCGCGCAGTTTCGATTTCGGCTTCGCCACCGGGCTGATGGTGAAGGACGTGCGGCTCGCGCTGGAAGAGATGAAATCGCTGGGGCTGTCGATGGAAGTCGCCGAAGCGGTCGGGCGCTTGTGGGAAGTTATCATCCGCGACGAGGGCGCGGAATCAGATTTCACTGCGGCGATCAAGCCAATCGAGAAGGCGGCGGGCGTGATTGTCGGCGGCACAAAGTGAAGGCTGCGTTCCCCGGATGCTGCGCAAGCGCGTCGCACTTGCGACGTGGTGCGCTGCTGATCCGGGGTCCATCGTGGTTGGTCACGCGTGGGTCCCGGCTCTGCGGCGCAGCGTTTCACGCTGCACCGCGTCCGGGACACGCGCGCATTCACAGCCACGGCGCAGGTCGATCCATCGCGATCAGTTCATCGACATCGATGCGGGGGCGAACGACCGCGTACTGGTCGTGCTTGACCAGGACTTCCGGTACTAAAGGCCGCGTATTGTAGAAGCCGGACTGCACCGCGCCATAGGCGCCGGCTGTCATGATAGCCAGCAGATCGCCGGCCTTGGGCTCGGGCAAATTGCGATCGAGCGCGAGATAGTCGCCGGTCTCGCAGACGGGTCCGACCACGTCGGCCGTGATCGTCCGCGCATTCTTGGCCGGCTCGCGAACCGGGAGGATGTCGTGGTGGGCTTCGTAGAGCGTCGGGCGGATCAGATCGTTCATCGCAGCGTCGATGATGACGAAGTTCTTGGCTTCGCCCGGCTTCACATAGATGACGCGGGAGACGAGGATGCCGGCATTGCCGACGATCATCCGCCCGGGCTCGAACATCAGCGTGCAGCCGAGATTGTGCGTCACCCGCTTGACCATCGCGGCATAGGCCGACGGCAATGGCGGCGCCTCGCGGTCGGCGTGATAGGGGATGCCGAGCCCACCGCCGAAATCGATATGCTCGATCTTGTGGCCGTCGGCGCGCAGCGTCTGCACGAAATCGGAAAGAATCCGGAACGCGGTCTCCATCTTGGAAAGATCTGTGATCTGGCTACCAATGTGCATATCGGTGCCGGTCACCTCGATCCCCGGTAAGCTGGCCGCACGGGCATAGACCTCGCGTGCGCGTGCAATGGGAATGCCGAACTTGTTCTCGGACTTGCCGGTGGCGATCTTGGCATGCGTGCCGGCGTCGACGTCCGGGTTGACGCGCAACGAAATCCGCGCGGTCTTGCCGGTCTCGACCGCGAGCTTCGACAGCAATTCCAGTTCGGGTTCGGACTCGACGTTGATGCAAAGCACGTCCGACGCCAGCGCCGCGCGCAGTTCTATCTCGGTCTTGCCGACGCCGGAGAACAGAATCTTGCTGGGCGGAATCCCCGCCGCCAGCGCCCGCTTCAGTTCGCCGCCCGACACCACGTCAGCGCCGGCGCCTAGCTTTGCCAGCGTGCGCAGCACCGATTGATTGGAATTGGCCTTCATGGCGTAACAGACCAGCGTCTTCTCGCCGGCAAAGGCCTCGGTGAAGACGCGGTAGTGGCGCTCCAGCGTCGCGGTCGAATAGCAGTAGAACGGCGTGCCCACGGCATCCGCGAGCTCGGACAGATTCACGGCCTCGGCGTGCAGCACGCCGTTGCGATAGTCGAAGTGATTCATGGCGTGCTCAGTCTCAGTCCAGCAGCGGATCGAGAACGAATTTCTTCTTGCCGCCCTTGGGGGCGCTGGGGCTTGCCTCGGATCCATAGGTCGAATTGAAGACGCCGGGCTGCGCTGCACGCTCGGTCTCGGTATCCGACGTGGCCTGCGCCTGCGGCGGCGCGCTTGGCGGCAAATCGAGCCCGCCCTTGCGTCCGCAGCCCCCGAGTGCGAGCGCGGTGACGCTCAACAGGATGATGGCCCATCCCGACGATGACGGGCGGTAGTTACTGATCACGACGAAATCCCCAATGCGCGCCGCACCATACAAAGGTTGCCGCAGTCTGGCGAGTGCCGATCGGCCACGGAAACCCAGGAAAAACCCAAGAAATTGCAGCGAACTTTTTCGCTCAGCCCGATTTTTGCTCTTTTTCCAGCCGCTTCAGCCAGGCTTTGGCCTGCGAAAGCACGTTCTTCGGCGCGGTGCCGCCATAACTGGTCCGGCTTTTGACCGAGGCCTCCACCGACAGCACGCGCAGGGCGTCCGCTGTAATGTCAGGCTCGACCTCCTGCATCGCCTTGAGCGGCAGTTCGTGCAGCGCCACGCCCTGTTTCGACGCGAGCGCAACGATTCGCCCGGTGACATGGTGGGCGTCGCGGAACGGCATCTTCAGCGTCCGCACCAGCCAGTCGGCAAGATCGGTGGCGGTGGCATAGCCCTCGCCGGCCGCGGCCTTCATCCTGTTCTCGTCGGGGATGAGATCGAGGACCATGCCGGTCATGGCGCGGATCGCGAGCGAGAGCGCGGAAAACGCCTCCATCGCACCCTGCTTGTCCTCTTGCATGTCCTTTTGATAGGCGAGCGGCAGCCCTTTCATCACGATCAGGAGACCATTGAGCGCGCCGATCACCCGGCCGGTCTTGGCGCGCACCAGTTCGGCGGCGTCCGGATTGCGCTTCTGCGGCATGATCGAGGAGCCGGTGGTGAACTTGTCGGAGAGCCGTACCAGCCCCACCAGCGGCGAGGTCCAGATCACGATTTCCTCGGCAAAGCGCGACATGTGCACGGCCGCGATCGACGCCGCCGACAGGGTCTCCAATACGAAGTCGCGGTCCGATACGGCATCCAGCGAATTGGCCATGGGGCGGTCGAAGCCGAGCGCCTTGGCGGTGGCGGTGCGATCTATCGGAAAGGAGGTTCCAGCGAGCGCCGCCGCGCCAAGCGGCGATTCGTTCAGCCGCTTCCGAGCGTCGGCAAACCGGCCGCGATCGCGCGCCGCCATCTCAACATAGGCGAGCAGATGATGGCCAAAGGTGACGGGCTGCGCGGTCTGCAGATGGGTGAAGCCCGGCATCACGGTCGCGGCATGTTCGGCCGCGCGGCTGGCCAGCGCGTGCTGAAAGGCGGCCAGCGCCGCATCCGTCTCGTCGATCGTGTCGCGGACATAGAGCCGGAAATCGGTCGCCACCTGGTCGTTGCGCGAGCGCGCGGTGTGCAGCCGCCCGGCGGCGGGCCCGATCAGCTCGGAAAGCCGGCTCTCGACATTCATATGGATGTCTTCGAGCGCACGCTTGAAGTCGAACGAGCCCTTGCCGATCTCTGACAAAATCGTGTCTAGACCCTTGCCGATATTTTTCGCATCACTCGCCGTGATAATGCCTTGCGCGGCCAGCATCGCCGCGTGGGCCTTGGACGCGGCGATGTCCTGGGCATAGAGATGACGATCGACGTCGATCGAGACGTTGATTTCCTCCATGATCGCATCGGGACGCTCGCTGAACCGGCCGCCCCACATCTTGTTGCTCATGACTTCCCAAGCCCTGCCATCTATATCGTCGGAGTTACGCGAAACCCGTGGCGGTCTCGACCGTAATTCGACCGTAACCTTGAGCCCTGCATAGCCGTATCTGACACAGGATGACAAACGATATGCCCGAAACGTCCCCGCCCCGCCCCGCCACGAGGCGCCGGATCCCGATCGCCATCGGCGCGGTGGCGGCTGCGGGCGTGGTCGGATTGGGCGCGTTTTACGGGCTCGGCAGCTTCAAGCGAGGCACGGGCGGCGATCCATCCTGTGTGGGAGCCGTCGAACTGGCCCGCAAGATATCGCCACTGGCGCACGGCGAAGTGGCCGCGTTGACGATGGCGACGACGCCGTTGCGGCTGCCCGACCTCGCCTTCGAGGATGCCGAGGGTAAGCCGAGGAAGCTGTCGGAATGGCGTGGCAAGACCGTGCTGGTGAACCTGTGGGCCACCTGGTGCGTGCCTTGTCGTAAGGAAATGCCGGCGCTGGAGAACCTGCAGGCCAAGCTCGGCGGCAAGGATTTCGAGGTGGTCGCCATCAACATCGACACCCGCGACCCCGAGAAGCCGAAAAACTTCCTGAAAGAGGCTAATCTGACCCGGCTCGGCTATTTCGCCGACCAGAAAGCCAAGGTTTTCCAGGATCTTAAGAATATAGGCAAGGCGCTAGGCATGCCCACTTCGGTGCTGGTGGACGCCCAGGGCTGCGAGATCGCCACCCTTGCCGGCCCCGCCGAATGGGCCAGCGAGGACGCGATCAAACTGATCAAGGGCGCGATGCAGCCGATGAAGGCGGGGTCTTAGGGGATTGAAACGCGCCTGCGCTAGCCCCCGACCTCTCCTGCCAGACCTCGTCCTGAGGAGCCGCCTCAGCGGCGTCTCGAAGGATGAATGGCACCAGCGGGGCCACATGGTTCGAGACGCGCTCCTCACCATGAGGGACTTAATGGCGTGATGGGCTTATCAAGCCGCAATATTGAGATTGCCGCCGACGCCGGGGGCGAGATTGGCGGTCGAGGGCGCACCGAGCAGCGTCTGAACCGCGGCCTTCTCGGCGTCCGCATTCTGCTTGATGATCGAGGTCTGGATCTGCTGCTGCGTGCCCGCCGCCTGCATCGCGAGCATGCTCGAAACCATAGCCATCATATCCATACGCAGCACTCCTTAAACGCGAGGCACCCTACCCCGGCACCGGTTAACGAATGCTTGGAGATTGAAATGGGGCAAAATGCGTTGTCAGACCTCATCCTCTTATGTCCCGTGTCAAGAGGCGGGACATGATGAAGGGCTGTCTCCAGGAATTGCAGGAGAGGTGTCGGTGGAATGATCGTGCAAGGGTG
>NZ_JADPKF010000041.1:0-30398 GCF_023073815.1 Bradyrhizobium sp. 157
GCAAGGCAAGTCGCACGAACTCGCGTCGCTGATCCATTACTGACACCTCGTTCCACGGCATGGACGGCTCCCGAATCGGACCAATCCAGCCAATTTTGATGTGTCAGCTATGTCTCCGAACACCTGTCAGTGATCTGTCCGGGCTAAACACTTCGCGGGTGATGACGGCGGGAGGATGCGGCGGCGCTACTTCCCCACTCTCTCCTGCAACCTCGCCATCGCCACGCCCTCGCGCGCCAATTGATCGGCGCGCTCGTTTTCAGCGTGGCCGGCGTGGCCCCTGATCCAGTGCCAACGCACCTGGTGCGGTTTCAGTGCGGCGTCGAGGCGCTGCCAGAGATCGACGTTCTTGACCGGCTTCTTGTCCGCCGTGCGCCAGCCGTTCCGCTTCCAGCCATGGATCCAGCCGCTGATGCCCTGGCGGACATACTGGCTATCGGTGGTGAGATCGACCACGCATGGCTTTTTCAGCGCTTCCAGCGCCGAGATCGCGGCCATCAGCTCCATGCGGTTGTTGGTGGTGTGCGGCTCGCCGCCCTTCAATTCCTTTTCTTTGTCGCCGAACCTCAGGATCGCGCCCCATCCGCCGGGGCCGGGATTGCCCGAGCAGGCGCCATCGGTAAAAACCGTCACGTGAGGCAGTTCACTCAAGCAACAAATCCGGGCTGGGTCAGGCCGTAATCGCGCACGCTGGAAACGCTCTGGTGGAAGCGCAGCTTGCGGACATATTCGAGCGGGTCTTTCGGCTTCACCAGCGCGCCCGGCGGCACGTTGAGGAAATCAACCAGCCGCGTCAGCAGAAAACGTAGCGCCGAACCGCGCGCGAGCAGCGGCAGCGCCTCCTGCTCGGTATCAGACAATTGCCGCTCGCGGCCGTAAGCATTGAGCAGCGCGCGCGCCTTGGTGACGTTAAAGGAATGATCCTGCTCGAAGCACCACGCGTTCAGGCAGATCGCGATGTCGTAGGCCAGGATGTCGTTGCAGGAAAACGGGAAGTCGATCAGGCCCGACAGCTTCTCGCCGAGGAAGAAGACGTTGTCGGGAAACAGATCGGCGTGGATGACGCCGAGCGGCAGATCTTTCGGCCAGCTTGCCTCGAGGTGGTCGAGCTCGCGCGCGATGAAGTCTTGCAAGCCAGGCGCGACGCTGTCGGCGCGCGGTGCCGCGAGATCGAACAACGGCCGCCAGCCCTCCACCGACAACGGGTTCTTGCGGAACATCAGGAAGTCGCGGCCCGCCAGATGCATCTTTGCGAGCGCCTCGCCGACGCCGGTGCAATGCGCGGCGTTGGGCCGCCGCGGCCACATGCCTTCGAGGAAGTTGATGACCGCCGCCGGACGCCCGGCCAGTTCGCTATAGACCTCGCCCTTGCGATTGCGGGCAGGCTGCGGGCAACGCACGCCGCGCTCGGCCAGATGCGCCATCAGCGACAGGAAGTACGGCAAATCGTCTACCGCCACGCGCTTTTCGTAGAGCGTGAGGATGAAGGCGCCTTTGCTGGTATGCAGCAGAAAATTGGAATTCTCGACGCCTTCGGCGATGCCCTTGTAGGAGAGCAACTCGCCGATTTCGTAGCCCTTGAGGAACTCCGCGAGATCTTCGGCGGCCACGTCGGTGTAAACCGCCATCGCGACTACTCGGCGGCAGCTTCGGGCCGCAGCGAACGCGGCAGCGGGAAGAACTCGTTCTCCTCCGCGGCCGACACCGTCTCCACATGCAATTCGAAGCGCTCGGCGAAGGCGCCCATGATTTCCTCGACGATCACTTCCGGCGCGGACGCGCCCGCCGTGATGCCGAGGCTCTTGATGCCCTCGAAGCGCGACCAGTCGAGATCCGAGGCGCGCTGCGCCAACACCGAGACCGGGCAGCCCTCGCGCTCGGCGACTTCGCGCAGGCGCTGCGAGTTCGACGAGTTCGGCGCGCCGACCACGATCAGAGCATCGACCACCGGCGCCACCTTCTTCACCGCGAGCTGGCGGTTGGTGGTGGCGTAGCAGATGTCTTCCTTGTGCGGGCCGTTGATGTTCGGGAAGCGCTCCTTGAGCAGTGCGACGATCTCGGCGGTGTCGTCGATCGACAACGTCGTCTGGGTCACGAAAGCCAGGTTGTTCGGATCCTTCGGCGTGAACGTCTTGGCGTCATCAGCGGTCTCGATCAGCGTCACCGCGCCCGTCGGCAACTGCCCAAGCGTGCCGACCACCTCGGGATGATGCGAATGCCCGATCAGCAGGATTTCACGACCGCGCTTGAAGTGGATCGCGGCCTCGCGGTGCACCTTGGTAACCAGCGGGCAGGTCGCGTCCAGTGAGAAGAAATTGCGCGCGCGGGCGTCCGCCGGAACCGATTTGGGAACCCCGTGGGCCGAAAACACCACCGGGGCGTTGGTATTGTCGGGGATCTCGGCGAGTTCCTCGACGAAAATCGCGCCCTTGGTCTTCAGGCTGTCAACCACGTAGCGGTTATGCACGATCTCATGCCGGACATAGACGGGGGCGCCATAGATGGCGAGCGCCCGCTCCACGGTATCGATGGCCCGCACCACCCCTGCGCAGAAGCCGCGGGGGGAACAAAGCACGATTCTGAGGTCTGGTTTGGCTGGCATGGGGCGCTATCTCGGGACCGAATCACCCCTTGCCGGCGGGCAGGGAACGGCCAATTCGGATAAGGACTTGGGACTGGTTTCGGGCTGTGTCAAGGCACTTTAGCAGACCATTGCGCCAAAGGGGTTGGAAGGCGTATATAGCCCTCAATTCCCGTCATCAACGATGACCACAGGCTTCGCCTCCTAAAAAGAGGTGGGCGAGGCACAAAGGAGATTTGCCATGAGCAATGCACCGCTGATGCCCAAGGCGACGGCCGTGTGGCTGGTCGACAATACGGCGCTGACCTTCGACCAGGTGGCCGATTTCACCAAAATGCACCCCCTTGAGGTCCGCGCCATCGCCGATGGCGACGCCGCCCAGGGGATCAAAGGCATGGACCCGATTTCGACCGGCCAATTGACCCGCGACGAGATCGAAAAGGGCGAAAAGGACCCGAACTACCGCCTCAAGCTCGGCGAGAGCAAGGTGGTGCTGCCGCCGGCCGCCAAGAAGAAGGGCCCGCGCTATACCCCGGTGTCGCGCCGTCACGAGCGGCCGAGCGCGATCCTGTGGCTGGTCCGCAATCATCCCGAGCTGAAGGACGCGCAAATCATGCGCCTGGTCGGCACCACCAAGACCACCATTGCCAGCGTCCGCGACCGCACCCACTGGAATGCCTCGACGCTGACCCCGATGGACCCGGTGACGCTCGGCCTGTGCTCGCAGATCGAGCTCGATTTCGAGGTGCAACGCGCGGCGAAGGAAAAGCCGGTGCCCGCGGCCTACGGCGGTGCCACCCTGCTGCCGGCCTCCGAGACCACGAAGAAGGAACCGGAGTTCGAGCCAAGCGAGAAGTCGCAGGACGACCTCAACGTCGATGCCGTGTTCGCCAAGCTCAAGAATATCGGCGGCAAGAAGCAGGACCAGGAAGAGTAAGCGCTTCCGATATTTTTCGGTTACGAGATTTCAAACGCGGCGGGTCACCTGCCGCGTTTTTCTTGCGGTGAACACTGCGAGCCGGCTGGCTGCGCTTCAACCGTACTTCAGCTTCATCAAGAGAATTCCCCCCGCCAGGACGATCGTAATCGCATTCGCAACGATCAGCGGCGCATCTCCGGAAAGCAGGCCGTACAACAGCCAAAGCAGGATGCCGAGCACCATGACGAGAAACATGCCCAGCGAAATGTCGTCCGTGGAGCGGGTTCTCCAGACCTTCACGAACTGGGGGGCATAAGCGAGGGTCGTGCACGTTGCAGCGGCAAACCCCAGCAGCTTGATTGCAAATTGTTCCATGCCGGTCTTATAGCATCGATTTGAAGATGGTTTGCCAAGCGCAACCGGGTGAGCCCAACCCCTCACGCCTTCTTCAAGAACTCCGTGCGCAGCACCAGGCCCTTGACTTTGTCGGTGCGGCCTTCGATTTCGTCCTCATTGTCGGTGAGATGAATGTTCCTGATCACGGTGCCGCGCTTGAGCACGGTGGAGGATCCCTTCAGCTTCAAATCCTTGATCAGCGTGACGCTGTCGCCATCGGCGAGCAGTGCGCCGTTGGAATCCCTGACCTTGATGTCCATGTGATGCCTTCTTGTGAGAAACCGGAGCACCTCTTCCCTTTTCCCCTTATGGGAGAAGGTGCGCGGACGAAGTCCGCAACGGATGAGGGTCTGTCTCCGCGGAAACAACCCCTCACCCGTCTCGAATGAGCTATGCTCATCCGATCCACCCTCTCCCACAAGGGGAGAGGGAAACAAGCGCTCCTCTTCTCAGCCCAATTCGATCTCGTCGTTCACTTCATGCGTGAGCGCGATGCCGCCGACGGTCAGAACCATCTTCGCCGGCAGCTTCTCATGGCCCTTGAGCTTGCCGGTTTCGACCGCATCGCGCACGGCTTTTTCGATCTCGCGTTGCGAGGTGACGCCGACTTGCTTGAGAAATTTGCGCAGGCTTGCGTTGAAGGTGTCTTCGTTCATGGTGGCCTCCCGTTACGGCCTCGTCGGATTGTTCAGCATTTGCTCGGCGAGATTGCGCTGGGCGCGGTCGGTACGTGCATTGGCGTTGGCGCGCTGGACGTCGCGGTTCTTGCGGCAGATGACGTAGTCGTTCGAGCCCGGCGCGACATTGTTGGAGCGACAGAACGCGTCATCGTCGGCGCTGGTGTCGACCATGGTCGGCTGGCCGCGTTCGAGGCAACCGGCGACCAGTGGTGCGATGAGCACGAGGGCGATGAAATGCTTGGCGACTCCGGACTGCATGCGGGGCTCCCGTTCTTCCGATCTCGTCTTGCCGGGCGCCTTTCCCCGACCTGATCGGGGATGACCCGGCAATCCATCGAAAAGATGGCAGCCTGCTTTGACGATGATGGATGCCCGGGTCAAGCCCGGAGCATGACGAGGAACTGTCATTCCGGGGCTATGCGAAGCATCGAACCCGGAATCTCGAGATTCCCGGTGCGCAATTGCGCACCTGAGGGCTGGTGCTTGCGCACCATCCCGGAATGACTGCGATCGTCTACACCCTGCCCTTCAGCGCGTCACCGATTTCGTCGAGCACCTTGGGGTCCTCGATGGTTGCCGGCATGGTCCAGCTTTCGCCGTCGGCGATCTTCTTGATGGTGCCGCGCAGGATTTTTCCCGACCGCGTCTTCGGCAGGCGGCCGACCGTGATCGCAAGCTTGAAGGCTGCGACAGGACCGAGCTTGTCGCGCACCAGCGCCACGATCTCCTGTTCGATCTCGGCCGGAGCTCGCGTCACGCCGGCCTTCAGCACCAGGAAGCCGCAAGGTACCTCGCCCTTGATCGCGTCCTTGATGCCGAGCACGGCGCATTCGGCGACGTCGGGATGGGAGGCCAAAATTTCTTCCATGCCGCCGGTGGAAAGCCGATGGCCGGCGACATTGATGATGTCGTCGGTGCGGCCCATCACCCAGACATAGCCGTCCTCATCCTTGTAGCCGGCGTCTGACGTCTTGTAGTAGCCGGGGAATTCGGTGAGGTAGGCCTCCCTGAAGCGTTCATCCTGCTGCCACAGCGTCGGCAGGCAGCCGGGCGGCATCGGCAGCTTGATCACGATCGAGCCCATGGTGCCTGCGGGCACCGGCCTGGATGCTTCGTCGACCACGTCGACCTGATAGCCCGGCATCGGCACCGTCGGCGAGCCGTGTTTGACCGGCAACATGCCAAGGCCCACCGGATTGCCGGCGATGCACCAGCCGGTCTCGGTCTGCCACCAGTGATCGATCACCGGCACCTTCAATTGCGCCTCCGCCCATTCTACCGTCGGCGGATCGGCGCGCTCGCCGGCCAAAAACAGCGTGCGGAATTTCGACAGGTCATATTTACGGATGAACGCGCCGTCGGGGTCTTCCTTGCGGATGGCGCGGAAGGCGGTCGGCGCGGTGAACAGCGCGACAGCCTTGTGCTCGGAAATGACACGCCAGAACGCGCCGGCGTCCGGCGTGCCGATCGGCTTGCCCTCATACATGATCGAGGTCGCGCCATGAATCAGCGGCCCATAGACGATGTAGCTGTGGCCGACCACCCAGCCGATATCGGAGCCGCACCACCAGACCTCGCCGGGCTTGACGCCGTAGAGGTTGAACATCGACCATTTCAGCGAGACCAGATGCCCGCCATTGTCGCGCACGACGCCTTTCGGGATTCCCGTGGTGCCCGAGGTGTAGAGAATATAGAGCGGATCGGTTGCGAGTACCGGCGTGCAGGGCGCTGCCTTGCCGGCGTCGAGCGCCGCGCGGCGCAGCGTCGCCCAGTCATGATCGCGGCTCGCCGCGAGTTCGCAAACGTGCTGCGGCCGCTGCAGGATGATGCAGCCTTGCGGCTTCGCGCTGGAAAGCTTGATCGCCTCGTCGAGCAGCGGCTTATACTGCACGATGCGACCGGGCTCGATCCCGCAGCTTGCCGAGAAGATCAGTTTCGGCTTGGCGTCATCGATCCGCGTCGCGAGTTCTTTCGCCGCGAAGCCGCCAAACACCACGCTGTGCACTGCGCCAATCCGCGCGCAGGCCAGCATCGCAAACACCGCTTCGGGCACCAGCGGCATATAGAGGATGACGCGATCGCCCTTGCCGACGCCGAAATCGGCCATCACGGCGGCGAGCGTCTGCACCTCCTTGAGCATCTCGGCATAGGTGAATTTCGAGACGGAATTGGTGAGCGGCGAATCGTGGATCAGCGCCACCTGATCGGCGCGTCCGCCCGCAACATGGCGGTCGAGCGCGTTGTAGCAAGTGTTGACCACGGCGCCGGCAAACCAGCGGCCGTAAGCGCCCATCGTGGGATCGAAGATCTTTTTGGCCGGCTCGATCCAGTCGATCTCGCGCGCCGCCTCGGCCCAAAATACTTCCGGGTTCGCCAGCGAGCGGGCATGGACCTCGTGATAGCGGCTGTTGTCTTGGGTGTTCATGGCGCACTCCCCGTCTTCACACATGTCGTCATGCCCGGCCTTGTGCCGGGCATCCACGTCTTTGCTTCAAGTCAAGGAAAGCAAGACGTGGATGGCCGGGACGAGCCCGGCCATGACGGCTGAGCGATATTATTCCGGGGCATTGTCACGGGAAGCGGCAGGAGATCAAGCCGGGAATGGCTTGACCGTTCGACTAAAACTCTACTGCCGGGCAATGGTATTGAGCTTCTCCAGCCGTTCCTCCACGGCTGGCGGAGGTCGTAGCCGCGACGGCCGCACGAGGCATTGCGCTTTTCGATGTTGCGCTGTTGCCGGGTCAGCGCCAGCGCGGCGCGATGGCTGTCGGTTTCCGCGTTGGCGATCACCCGCAGGAATACGTCGTTGATATTGCGGTCGAGCTGGGCAAGGCTCGCGTCGGCACAGATCGCTTTTTCGACCTGACGTTTAGTACCCGTCGATCCCGTTAATCTGCTGCAGGCGGTCGCGCATGGCCTTCTTCAGATCATAGTCGGGCCCGCCGTATTCCGCGTTGCGGCGGGCGATGTATTCCTCCTGCTCTCGCCGCAGCCTGCGCGCCTGCTGTCGGGTCATCTTCCCGGCGGCCGCCCTGACGTACGACCCTTGAACTTCGCGGTCGAGATCGGCGAGTTCGGGATTGGCGCAGATCGCCTTCTCCACGTTGCGGCGCGCGGTGGCGCAGTTGAAGCTCGGCTTGCCGGCGACCGCCTTCAGCGCGCCCTGCCGCTCCGCCTCCTGCGCCAGCGCCCGGTGGTTGGCTCTTGCGACGACGTGGTCGGGGTTCAGCTTGATCGCCGCGGCAAAATCGGCCACCGCCTTGGGCAGATCACCCTTCTTGCGCCAGAGTTCGCCGCGCGCGTTGTAAACATCGGCGTGCGAAGAATCGAGCCGCAACACGCCATCATAATCGGCGATGGCGCGGTCGATCATGTCCGTACGCTCATAGGCGGTCGCACGTGCAATCAGCGCCTTGATGCGGTCGGCCTTTTCGGCCTTTGCGTTGTCGATCAGCGCACTGCAGAGATGCACCGTCCTGTCGTGATCGTGCGCGAGGCCAGCGGCAAGACAGGTCGCAGGATCGATACGAAAATCCTTGACCGGCTCGGCCCCGGTCGCCGACGCATCATGCGCAAACGCCATCCACAGCACAGAGGCCGCGACCAGATTGCGGATATCGGGATTGCCTCGCATCAATTGATCCGGAAACGCGCTATCGATTGCTGCGCGATCTTAGCAAGCGACCTGCGTTTTCGACAAGCTGCCTGCAAATTTCCTGTTAGCACGAGAACAGATTTTGGCCGAAACGTGACCTGCGGGAAAACGTAATCCTCTTCACACACGGAAGAATACAATCCGTGAGAAAATCTACTGTGAACCTTTTGCAGTTCTCGCGGACTCAACAACCATGACCACATTGACCGACTTCAATCCGCCGCGCGCCATCGCGCAATCCCAAACCGGCTACTTTTTCTTCTACATGGCGCTGGCCTGCATGGCCGTTGCCTTTCTCGGCTTCGCGCCGACCTACTGGCTGCCAATGGCGCAGCGATCGTTCTCGGCCTCGCCCGTCGTGCACTTTCACGGCCTGCTGTTTTTCGCCTGGTCGCTCTATTTCGCATTCCAGAGCTGGCTTGCTGCATCCGGCAAAGTTGCCCGGCACCGCGCTATCGGCATGATCGGCGTCTCACTGGCGACCGCAATGACGATTTTTGGCTTTATGGTCGCGGTCCACGCGATGAAGCGCTCCGCTGCGGCGGGATTGACCGATGAAGGAATCGCCTTCGCGATCGTTCCCCTCAGCGGAATTCTGTTCTTTGCCGTGGTGTTCACGCTGGCGATTGTCGCCATCCGGCGGCCGGAAACCCATAAGCGGCTGATGCTGCTGGCCGGCATTTCGCTGCTAGACGCCGCGGTCGCCCGCTGGTTTCTCACCTTCCTCGCGCCTCCCGGCCCGCTCGGCCCGCCGCCGGTACCCGTGACCATCCCGCCGGCTTTCGTCGCCTATCTCCTGCTGGTCGCCGCCATCGTGTTCGACTGGCGCACGCGCGGCCGGCCGCATACGGTCTATGTCTACGGCGGCATTGCGCTGATCGCGGTAAAACTCCTGAATTGGCCGATCAGCGTCACGCCGCTCTGGCACTCCTTCGCGGGCGGCATCCTGGCGATGGCGCAGTAGCGCAAGGGCCGTCATTCCGGGGCGCGAGTGAAGCGAGCGACCCGGAAGCCAGAGATTGTTGCGCGAGATTCCCCGATCTGCAATTGCACATCTGAGGTTCGCGCTTCGGGCGCCCCGGAATGACAGCCCTAACTCGACTTCACGGTGATCCCGCCATCGACCACGAGTTCGATCCCGGTGACGTAACGGGACTCGTCGGAGGCGAGAAACAGCGCCGCATTGGCGACGTCCCAGGCGTCGCCCATGTGCCCCATTGGCACCTGCGCGTCGCGCGCACGCCACATCGCTTCGACGTCGCCGGCCGAATAGCTTGCAGCAAGGCCGGCCGAATGCTCGACCATCGGCGTCTTCATCAGGCCCGGCAGGATGCAGTTCACGCGAACATGGTCTTTCGCGAATTGCACGGCGGTGGTGCGCGTCATCTGGTTCATCGCCGCCTTCGAGGCGCCATAGGTGACGTAGGAGATGCCGAGGTGGCGAATGGACGCGATCGATGAGATGTTGATGATCGAGCCGCCGCCCTGCTTCCGCATCACGGGAATAACGTGCTTCATGGCAAAATAGGCGCTCTTGAGATTGACCGCGAAAACGTGGTCCCAACTCGCCTCGTTCACTTCGACGACGCTGCCCATTTCGGCGATGCCGACATTGTTGTCGAGCACGTCGATGCGGCCATAGGCCTTCAGGCACGCCGCCACCATCGCCTCGACCTCGGCCTCGCGCGAAACGTCGGCGGTGAAGGCGGCAGCCTTGCCGCCCTCGCCCGTGATGATGCTGACGGTTTCTTTCGCGGCAGCCGCATTGCGATCGACGCAGAACACGCTAGCGCCCTCGCGCGCGAAAGTAACGGCGGTCGCCTTGCCATTGCCCCAGCCGGGACCGATCGATCCCGCGCCCACCACCATCGCCACCTTGCCCTTGAGCCGTTCCATCGACTTCTTCTCCCGTTGGGGTTTCGTTGCGTTGCAGCGCGCACGAACGCGGCGCATCCGAATTTTGGGGCCGGAAATTGGACGGACGGCGGCCCTGGGTCAACCTCTCCGAAAAGCTAAAGCAGCGACTTGGACATAGGCCGAAAAGCCCCTTGCCACCGCCACCCAAACCGGACTGAATGCGGCCCGCGAACGAGGCCCGCCGCAGTCGGGCCGGAAAGTTAACCGGTCCCCGGGGGAAGTATGGCCGTAGACAAGACAACGCCGCCCAATGACGAGGTCGTCGCCGTTTCGGATGAAGCCTTGCACAAGGCGGAAGCCTACATCGAGGCGGAAGAAGGCGCGGCCAACCGCCTGATGGGATGGGCGGGAAGAATCTCGACCACCATTGCGGTGGTCATGAGCCTGTTTCACCTCTACGCGGCCTACGCGATCGTTCCGACCCAGGAACTTCGCTACACCCACGTCGCCTTCACCTTGATCTTGAGCTTCCTACTGTTTCCGCTGGCAACGCGGTTTCGCAACCGTGTGCGCTGGTGGGACATCGTTCCCGGGATCGTAGCGGTCGCAACTGTCGTCTACGCGCTGTGGGGTGGCGAGGATTTTACCGATCGCGCCACCACGCCCGACCGCTGGGACGTGATCGTCGGCATCGTTTTCATCGTGATGCTGCTGGAGGCGACGCGGCGCACCACCGGCGCAATCATGCCGGTGGTGTCGATCCTGTTCATCGCCTATGCGATGCTCGGCCCGTATTTGCCGGCGCCATGGACCCATCGCGGCTACGACCTGGCCCGCCTGGTCGGCCATCTCTTCATTACGCTGGAAGGCATTTTCGGTGTCGCGGTCGACGTGTCGGCGACCCTGATCATCCTGTTCACCATCTATGGCGCATTCCTGCAGCATTCCGGCGCCGGCAAGTTCTTCATCGATTTCTCTCTGGCCCTGATGGGCGGCAAGCCGAACAGCGCCGGCCGCACCGTGGTGTTGTCGTCATTCCTGCTCGGCGGCCCCTCCGGGTCGGGCGTCGCCACCACCGTGATGATCGGCACCGTGGCCTATCCGATGATGGCCAAGGCGGGTTTCGAGAGGAACGCTGCGGGCGGATTGCTGGCTGCCGGCGGGCTTGGCGCGATCCTGTCGCCGCCTGTGCTCGGCGCGGCCGCGTTCCTGATCGCCGAGTTTCTCAAGATCAGCTATCTCGACGTAATCTGGATGGCGACCATACCGACCTGCCTTTATTACATGTCGCTCTTGTTCATGGTCGAGCTGGACGCCAAGAAATTCCACGCCAAGAACGTGACCTTCACGCCCGAGATGTCGCTCGGCCAGATGACCATGCGGTACGGCTTCCACTTCATCTCACTGCTCGCCGTCGTCTTTTTTATGGTCATCGGCTACTCGCCGTCGCTATCGGTGTTCTACGCCATTGTCGTGACGTTCGCGCTGAGCTTCCTGCGCCGGGAGACTGCGCTGGTGCCGAGCAAACTGGTGAAGGCACTGGCTGACGGCTCGATCGGTGCACTCAATGCCGCGACCACCTGCGCCTGCGCCGGCATCGTCGTCGGCATCGTGACCCTGACCGGTCTCGGCCTCAAATTCTCGTCGATCGTCATCGCCTATGCCGGCGGCAGCCTCTTGTTGACCGCGATCTACACCGCGCTGATCGTCTGGATCATCGGCCTCGCCGTGCCGGTGACGGCGTCCTACATCATCTGCGCGGTCATTGCCGCGCCCGCACTAGTCAAGCTCGGCGTGCCCGACTACGCCGCGCATATGTTCATCTTCTACTATGCCGTGCTGTCGGAGGTCTCGCCGCCAACGGCGCTGTCTCCGTTCGCCGCGGCCGCCATCACCGGCGGCGATCCCTACAAGACCACGCTGCAATCCTGGAAATATACGCTGCCGGCGTTCCTGGTGCCGTTCGTCTTCGTGCTTGATCCGCAGGGCGGCGGCCTGCTGATGTCGATCCCCAAGGGTGGATCGTGGGTCGATATTCTCGAAATCACGATCAAGACAAGCCTGGGGCTGCTGGCGCTGGCTGCGTTTGCCCAGAACTGGGCGCTGCGACAAAATACAGCGGTCGAGCGTGGCTTGCTTCTGCTATCCGGATTGCTGCTGGTGTTCCCAAGCCTGATTGAGGCAATGGTCGAATGGATCACCGGGCGCGATATCAGCTACACCTATGTGCCGGGCCTGATCATCGGTTTCGGCGTATTGCTGTGGCAGGCCAGAACGCGGTCGCCAGAGCGGCCTGCGCTCACAACATAGAGAAGAAGCAATTGAGGAGACAAAAATGAAAAAGACCACAGCGATACTGGCGATGGCCCTGGGGCTGGCCTTTGCCGGCGCAGCCCATGCGCAGCAGAAAACCATGTCGATCGGCACCGGCGGCACCGGCGGCGTCTATTATCCGCTCGGCGGCGCGGTCGCCAACGTGCTCTCGAAGAACCTTCCCAACGTCCAGGCTACTGCGGAAGTCACCGGCGGCTCGGTCGACAATCTCAAGCTGATCGGCGCCGGCAAGAGCGAGCTTGCCTTCACCATGGCCGATGCCGCGCTCGATGCGCTGAAGGGCGAGGACAAGTTTAAGAGCGGCAAGGTGCCGTTGCAGGCGCTGCTCGTGGTCTATCCGAACCGCATGCATGTGGTGACGGTAGAAGGCACCGGTATCCAGACCATGGCAGACCTCAAGGGCAAGCGAGTTTCGACGGGTTCGCCCGGCAGCGCCACCGAAGTGATGGCATTCCGTGTCATCGAGGCGGCCGGCCTCGATAAGGACAAGGACATGAAGCGCGAGCGGCTCGGGGTTGCCGAATCCGTCAATGCGGTGAAGGACCGCAAGATCGACGCCTTCTTCTGGGTCGGCGGTATTCCGACCGCTGCAATCACCGATCTCGCGGCGACGCCGGGCCTGAAGATGAAGCTGATCGACCATGGCGATCTGGCCGAGAAGATGAATGCGAAGTACGGCAAGCTCTACTCGTCGAGCAAGATCAAGGCGGGCTCGTATCCCGGCTATGACAAGGACAACTCCATCACCGAAGTCTGGAATCTGATCGTCACCGGCGACAAGATGAGCAACGAGGACGCCTACACCATCGTCAAGACGCTGGTGGAGAAGAAGGCCGACATCGTCGCCGTGCACAAGGAAGCCGAGAGTTTTTCGCTCGACAACCAGGTGCAGGAGCGCTCGCCGATCCCATTCCATCCCGGCGCGTTGAAGTACTTCAAGGAAAAGGGCGTCGGCGGCTAGGCGGCGTGCTTGAGCTAATTCGGCTTGCGTCATCAGTGACCGCGGTCTGCCGAGGACCGCGGTCATTCTTTTTGCCATCGATAGGGTTGTGAGTGTCGCGGCATTGCTGCTCCTGCGAAGGAGCGCTCAGGCGACATTTGCTAAGCCACGAACATCGCGGCGCCAGCGAGCGACCACAGGCGTTAACACGCGAGGCTGATCAAATGTTGTCCAAGCCGGGCGTCAGCGCGTTGAAGCCGATGAAATGACCCCATCGAGTTGCCCGGGCGCTGGTTGGCTGCGTCCCGACCAGCAGTTTCCCTAAAATTTTATTCTTGTCGGCGGCTTTAACCCTACCGAAGCAATCATGTGACCTCACGCAAAAATTCCATGATTGCGACCGCAACGCCGATGTACCACTGGCGTCGGGGTATTTGGTGGGAGCGCGGCATGGAGCAGATCAACTTTAGCGAGCATTCTCGGGCAGCGCACTTTGGCCATCGGAAGCTGACGCCCAGAGCGTGCGTCATCGACAGCAAAAAGCACCTGCGACTGTTTCTTTCCGACGCTCTCGAGGATCTCGGGTTCGTGACTTGCGAATGCGGCCAGGCCGGCGATTTGGCAGGCGTACTGCAGGCGGAGCAGCCCGACTTGATCGTGCTCAGCGTGTGCGCCGACGGGATCAATGTCGGCGAAATTCTCGAGGCGATCGTCCGGAAAAATTTCGCCGGCAAGGTTCTCGTGATCGGTCAACCCGACGCGATCATGGTTAAGGCCGTCAGGCAAATTGGCGAAGAATACGGCATTGCCATGCTGCCCTCCCTGCCGACGCCGTTCGGCGCGGCGAGCCTGCGCGCCAGCCTCGCGACGCTATTGCCTGCCGAACCGGCGCCAAGTCCCGCCGTAGACGTCGCCGAGGCGTTGAAGGCTGGCTGGCTCGAATTGTGGTACCAGCAGAAGATCAACACCCGCACGCTGGTCCCCAGCGGAGCGGAGGCGCTGGTCCGGATGCGGCATCCTGCCTGGGGCGTGGTCCCGCCGGCCTATTTCATTCCCGACGACAAGGATCCGCATTTTCGCAAGCTTTCCGAATTCGTGATCGGCCGCGCGATCGAGGATTGGCGCTATCTGCTGGAGAGCCAGGGTCCGGTCGACCTCTCGATCAACCTGCCGGTATCGTTCTTCGACGACGCAGCGGCTGTGCGCGATCTGTGCCGCGCCATGCCCGCCCACCCGGCATTCGGCGGACTTTTGATCGAAATCAACAGCAGCGAGGTGGTCGACCATTTGGATCTCGCAGTGGACACCGCAAGACGGCTGCGCCTGCACAATATCGCGATCGCAATCGACAATGTCGGCGCGGAATGGCCGTCGCTGCTGGAGCTTCGGAGTTTCCCTTTCGTCGAGCTGAAGGTCGACCAACAATACGTCAGGGGCTGCGCGGACGACCGGCTGAAGCAGACGGTATGCCGACGCATCGTCGAACTGGCCCGAGACAACGGAGCTCGCGCCGTCGCCCAGGGCATCGAGACCCGCGCCGAGTATCTTGCCGCGCACGACATGGGATTCGACCTGGTCCAGGGCCATCTGTTCGGCAAGCCGGTCGGGGTGCGCAAATTCGCGCGGTCGCGCCCTCAGCTTGCAGCCGGCTCCGAGAAGGCTCTCTGAGCGAGGCTCACTCGAACTTCATGTCGATGCATTTCACGATGTCGGAGCCGAGACCGGACGAGATGATGATGCAGCCGCGCACCTTCCGGTTATTGTTGTCGCTGGCCCACACCGCATAGCCGCCGGGACCGAAGAACGAGTTGGTATTCGGCCCTTCGGTTTCGGTGGCGTCGAACGAATAGTTTGAATCGGCATCGAAGATACGCGGCTTCTTGGTGCAGCCGCCGTCGGCCTGCACGTTGATGACTTCCTTGTTGTCCCGCGTCAGCGCCATCGAGACCTGGCAACGGAAATACTCTGACGTCTTGGTGTTGAACACGTACGCATAGGATTTGCAGGTCGAGGTGTTGAGCTTGCCCGCGGCCAATCCCCGGCTGCAGGCGATCCGCTGGTTGTTGGACAGCTTGAAATTGTCAGCCTCTGACGCTTGAGCCGGCGTCATGAACGATAGCGCAACACCAAGACCGAATTTCATGACGCGATTCATCCTGACCATCCCTATGACGTTTTTCGCAATGCATGCTTGTAGCCGGAAACGCGAACATAGTCGCGAAGTCAGACGCGGGAAATCACAAAGTCTCAAGAGCGGTGTGATGCGTCGAAGGAGCAGATTGACGGCACGGCGCCGTTCGTGATTTGTTCAAAGGCATGGGGTAGAAGCCGCTTGAGGCCGCTGGGAGGATGATGATGACGAGCGTTTCGACAAAATCAGTTTTGATGGCGGCGGTACTGACAGGGCTGGCGACATCGGCATTCGCGCAAGGCGCGGCACCGACTCCTTGGGAATTGAAGTCGGACATGGCTTATGCCTACGGCAGGGACGGCAAGACGCTCGCCTACCAGCTGGGCACTAACAATGCGGGTCTGCTGCTTAAGGGCGCCAAGAAGGTGCCGAAGGGCACGTTGTTCTTCATCGGCCAGAATGGGCAGCTCTACATGCGCTCAGGTCCCTATCTGGAAGGCGACGGCAAGTTCATGTTCGGGTCGGAGTGAGCTTTCTTCCTTCTCCCCTTGTGGGAGAAGGTGGCTTCGCGGAACGCGAAGACGGGTGAGGGGTCTGTCTCCGCGGATAGAAACCCCTCATCCGGCGCGGATTTTATCCGCGCCACCTTCTCCCACAAGGGGAGAAGGGAAGAGGCAACCTAGAACGCCGCCGCCAGCTCCTTCGCGCCGGGCTTGCTCGAGTTGAAGTCCATCCGCTCGTCGGTGATCGCCAACAGTTTCGCCACCGTGTTATGGCGGATTGCGACCGGGTTACGCTCGTAGCCGCCGCGCTGGAAAAAATTCGAGGTCGGCACCTGCTCACGCATCGCCTGCGGCATGGTGACCATGTCGAGGCCGGTGCCGTCGCCGGTCAGGTTCATCATTTCGAGTTCGGCCGCCGTCAGCGGCCGATTATAGCCCTTGGCGCGCGCGAAGTGCACCGAGGTGAGGAGCTTGTGGGTCTGCAGCATCGGCCCGACGTCGACATCGAGCACCATAGCGTGCACAGCCCAGCCCTGCGGGGTATTGGCGAGCTTCTCATGCTCGGACCAGGTATCCGGCACGGTGCGCGTAAACGCCACCATCCTTTTCAAGACAGCAAGCTTGTGGTCCATCGCCTTGCGCGGCGCGCCCGACAGCGTCGCGGCCCTTGCCGTCAATTCCCTGATGATTTCGTGGCCCTGTTCGGCCAACAGCTCGACGCTGTTAGTGGTGAGCAACTGATTGTAGCCGATCGCGGTCGAGATCGCGCGCGAGCCCGGTTTCGAGGGGTTCAGCCCCGACTGCATGTCGTAATTGCCGTTACCGCCGGTCTCAAACGAGTAGACCCGCACCGCCTGCTCGCGCGTTAGTCCGGCGGCCAACGCGTAGCGGGCATAGGCGCGCTTGAACTCGACCTCGGTTGCCGGCCGTTGCGGCGTGAATTGGAAATGCTCGGCGGCCGCTTTAAGAAAATCGGCAACCACCGGCAGCGGCTTGCGCTCGCGCGGCGGCTTCTCCTCCTCCGGCTCCGGACTGACCGGGCGCTTCGGACCGGTGTAGACCGGCGGCTGCGTCAGCACGTAATCGTTGAGCGTGATGGCCTGGCGTTCCCGGCGCTTGGCGTTGCGGCCCTTTCGCTTCTCGGAGATTGAGGCCCAATAGGCGCCCGCCTCCTCTTCGAACGCGGCGCGGGCTTCCTGATACTCTTTCAGCTTGCGACGGTATTCGGCCATCGCCTGCGGCGAAGCCGCTTGCGCCATGGCATCGCCGGTTGAGGCAGGGAGCAGTTCCGTCGCCACGGCAGGCGGCGCACTCGCGAGCAGCGCGAGCGCGGCTAATCCGGAACCCATACGAATCAATGGCAGGCGCATCGCATCGTTGTAGCAAGCGCGCCCGAGATGTCAGCCCCGAAAGGAGCGACATTAGGTGGTGTCTTTCTTCCCTTCTCCCCTTGTGGGAGAAGGTGCCTTCGCGAAGAAGGCGGATGAGGGTTCTATCCGCGGAGAGAACCCCTCACCCGTCTCGAATGAGCTCCGCTCATTCGATTCCCCCTCTCCCACAAAGGGAGAGGGAAGAGTCCCGCCTCGCGCCGTGTGCCCTACTCCTGCTCGACGCCGCTGGCTTTCACTAGCTGCGACCACTTCTTCTCATCCTTGTCGATGAAGGCGGCATAGTCTTCCGGCGTGCCAGGCGTGATTTCGGTGCCATCATTGCCCAACTGCTTCTTCACCTCGTCGGAGGCGAGCGCGTCGCGCAACGCCTTGTTGAGCTTGTCGACGATCGGCCGCGGCGTGCCGGCGGGCGCGACGAGGCCGTAGTAGAGCGAGGCGTCGAAGCCGGCTAGCCCCGCTTCCATCAGCGTCGGCACGTCGGGCAACAGGCTCGATCGCGTGATGCTGGTCACCGCGAGCGCCCGCAATTTGCCGGCGGCGACATTGGTGTGCGAGGCCGGGATCGGCGCGAACGCCATCGGGATGTGGCCGCCCAACAGATCCGTCAGCGCCGGACCGGTGCCCTTGTAGGGAATATGCACCAGCTTGATGCCGGCGGCGCGGGCGAAATACTCGCCCGTAATGTGGCTGGCGGTACCGGCGCCGGCCGAGCCGAAATTGACCTTGTTGGCATTGGCCTTCGCATAGGCGATCAGTTCGGCCACGCTTTTCGCGGGGAACGACGGATGCACCACCAGCGAATTCGGTGCGTTGCCGATCATGCCGATCGGCGCAAAGTCCTTGCGCGGATCGTAGCCGGGATTTTTGTAGAGCGAGGGGCCGATCGCCAGCGTGCCGGTGTAACCCAAGAGCAGCGTGTAGCCATCGGGATCGCTTTTCGCGACCGCCTTGGTGCCGACCGTACCGCCCGCGCCGGGACGGTTGTCGACCACCATCTTCTCGCCGAGCTGTTCGCTCATTTTGTCAGCAATGGCGCGGCCAACGATCGAGGTGCTGCCGCCCGGCGCGAACGGAATGACCAGGGTGATGGCGCGGGCAGGATAGGTCTGCGCGTGCGAAACGTCTGCTGCTGTGCTCAAGCCGAGCATGGCGGCTGCAACGCAAAGCCACTTTCTCCCGATGGACATGGCGGGCGAGCTCCCGGATCTGTTGTTCTTCTTGACTCAGCTATCGTCGCCGAAACCGCCGAGGTCCGCAACCCGCGCCGCGTGAGCACACTCTCTCACATGGTGAGATGAGCAGCCGCTTCGGCGGCGGCGCCGACTCTATTTCCAGGCGAACACCGGCTGCTCCAGTTCGGCCACACGAGTCTCGCGGCCGGCCAGCACTTCAGCAAACTGATAGATCAGCGCCGCCGTCGGCGCGTGGATGTGCTGGCCGGCATGGCGGAAGCGGATCACGCGCCGCGTGCTTTCGGGGATGGTGGTGAAGCTGAAGGCGCCTTCGCGCTCGATATCGCCGAGCGCGACACGATGCACCGAGGCGACCTCCGCCGCATTGGGGATGATATCGGCGCTTGTACCGACCCAGACCACTACCGGCGTGATCAGATAGCCTGAGCGCGTCGGGTAATCGTCGAGCAGGCCCAGCACATCGCCCTCGCCGAGGCGGACGCCGAGCTCTTCGTGAAACTCGCGCAACGCCGCCTGTGCCGGCGTCTCGCCGTGGTCGCAGCGCCCGCCGGGCAACGCCCATTGAGCGGCGTGGGCGCGCAGGCTTGTGGCGCGGCGGGTTAACAGAAATGTGGTGCCGGGGCCGCTCTCGGCTTCGGTCAGCGCAATGGCGACCGCGGCGCGCTTCAGCTCAGGCTCCGCGCCCTCCGAGGCAGCTCGCGTAAATGCCGCGCAAAGCGCTGCAATATTCCGCCGTGTGGTATCGTCAAATGGCCTGACCATCCCGCTTGACTACAACACCAGCGCATCAGATGAAATGACCTCGGACAGCACGATAGCCCGCAGGAAAGGGAAAGCACGACATGACAGCCAAGGCCGCGGACAAGCTCAAATCCGACGGCTGGAAGATCGTCGAAACCTCCGGCTTCCTGCACCTGATCGGCCCGCTATGGCAGCGCGTCGTCGACGGCGCGCACGAATACGCGCTTGCCACCGAGGACAAGCACCACAACCGCCGCGGCCTGGTGCAGGGCGGCGTCATCATGACCTTCGCCGACCGCACCTGCGGCATGACCGCCCGCTTCGTCTCCGGCAAGCCGACGCTGGCGACCGTGCAGCTCGATACGCACTTTGTCGAAGCCGGCAAGATCGGCGAGGTTTTGGTGTCGAAGCCGCACGTGGTGCGCTCGACACGGAGCCTTATTTTCATCACGACCGAAGTGACGGTCGACAAACGCTGTATCGCGATGGCGAGCGGCGTGTTCAAGATATTGAAGAGCGAGGGTTGAAGTACCGCCTTCTCCGCGTCATTGCGAGGAGCGAAGCGACGAAGCAATCCATGCCTTAGCTTGCGGCGCTATGGATTGCTTCGCTGACGCTCGCAATGACGGATGACAACCGCTATCTTGCCTGGACCTGCTTAAGGACCCCACCCCATGCAATACCGCCAACTCGGCCGCAGCGGCCTGAAGATTTCACCGATCTGCTTGGGCACCATGATGTTCGGCGGCCCCACCGACGAGGCGACGTCGTCGCGCATCATTGCGAAAGCGCGCGAGGCCGGCGTCAACTTCATCGACACCGCGGATGCCTATAATGGCGGCCAGTCCGAGCAGGTGGTCGGCCGCGCCATTTCAAACAATCGCACGAACTGGATTCTGGCGACAAAGCTCGCCAACCAGATCGGCGACGATCCTAACCGCGGCGGGCTGTCGCGCCGCTGGGTGATGCAGGCCGCGGACGAGAGCTTGCAACGGCTCGGCACCGATTTCATCGACATCTATTATTTGCACAAGGAAGACCACGCGACGCCGCTGGAGGAGACGGTGCGCGCGATGGGCGATTTGATGCGCCAGGGCAAGATCCGCTATTTCGGCGTCTCCAACTACCGCGCCTGGCGCGTCGCCGAGATCTGCAACATCTGCGACAACAACGGCATCGATCGCCCGATCGTCAGCCAGCCCTATTACAACGCCATGAACCGCATGCCCGAAGTCGAGCACTTCCCGGCGTGCGGCTATTACGGCGTCGGCATCGTGCCCTATAGCCCCCTGGCGCGCGGGGTGCTGACCGGCAAGTACAGGCCGGATGCGGCGCCCGACCAGGACACGCGTGCGGGGCGCGCCGACAAGCGCATGATGCAGACCGAATGGCGTCCGGAATCGCTGCAGCTCGCCCAGCAAATCAAGCAGCACGCCGAAGCCCGCGGCATCACCGCAGGGCAATTCGCGGTTTCATGGGTGCTGAATTCGTCGTTCGTAAGCGGGGTGATCGCCGGCCCCCGGACCGAACAGCAATGGGATGATTATATCCAAGCGCTGGACTATCGCTTCACGGCGGAGGACGAGGCGCTGATCGACCGGCTGGTGGCGAGTGGCCATCCCTCGACGCCGGGGTTCAATGACCCAGCTTACCCGATCGAGGGCCGGCGGGCGCGATCGGACGGCCAAGCTCGATGAGCTGAAACGACGGTTCCGCTGCTGCCACGACTTGTCGTTGCAGCACGGCTGGAACGCTCAGTAACGGGATAGTAACCTCGCCCGTAGAAACTTCCCTGTTCAGGTGGAGGTCCATGTGGTGGACGAGCACAGAACAGCACCACGGCGTCGGCTCTTGAAGGCGGGCAGGATTTCGTTCGGCGGCGGCGCCGCCATCGATTGCACGGTGCGCAACCTCTCCGAAACCGGCGCCGCGCTCGAGGTGATCTCCCCCGTCGGCATTCCTGAACGCTTCACGCTGGTGATCGAAGCCGACCACATCCATGTGCCGTGCCGCGTCGTCTGGCGAAAAGAGACGCGGATCGGGGTTCGTTTCGAAACCTGACCGGCGCACTCCAGCAACCGTCGCGCGCGGCACGCGACCGCGCACGACAAATCGTCTGAAACCCACGCCGAGTTCCCGGACTCGAAGAGTCAGTGCCTGGATTCGAGGCTGACGATCACGCCTGTGGGCTCGGGCTCGTGTGGCGACAATTTCGTCAGCGTCTCATCGCTCCAATAAGCAAGGTTTACGATCATGCCGATTGTGGTGTCCCGCTCGGAAGCCTCTGTCGGTTCCAAGACGTTGAGTCCGCCGCTGTCGAGGAAGAATGTATGATCCCCAAACATGCTGGCTAGCTGCGGGACCACCGGATGATCGTCGGGAAGCGCCTGGGCTTCGAATTGCGTCAGAGCGCGTTCCACCTGTGCCGAGTTCAATTTCATGCACGATCTCCTTACTTGGCTTCTGGTTGGTGAGCACCGCGTGACGGCCTTGACCGCGCGCGGCTCTTCTGCGGAGGGAATGACGTTCAAGCGTGTCGAATCCTGATCGCTCGTCCCCACCAGCGCCGCGCGCCGGCTCGCAGCTTCGCTTTCAATTCCGCAAGCAAGCCGAATTGAAGTCGGGACAGTGGTGCCTCTTGGCGCCGCTTCAAGCGGGCAACAAAATTAAATTAGCAATGTTCCGCACAACGGCATCTTTAAAGCCCATTGTTCCGCCGATCGGCGACATGACGAGGCCACAATCGGCTATTTCCCGTCGGGAATGGGATGCCGCCTAGCCAGTTCGTCGAGCGGCAGATGGGCTTCCTCATCGCTCAGTGCAAAACGCACGATGACATCCTGACGCCCGACTTGCCCCCAAAGGCCATCCGACGACCATTTCTGCGGCGCAGGCCCTCGCAGGCCTTCCACCCAGACGAAGTACCATTCCGTCATCGCAGCACCTCTTGGGTCTTCGATCAGGTCCGGAACCAGATGCGCTGTGGCCTCGTTGCAATGATATCGCAGGCATCGAGCGTGAAACAGGCCGCTCGGCTCGTGCCGGCTACTTCCGAAGACGATGCAACGCTGCTGCCGGAAGCCTCATACGCATCCTGAGAGAAGGATTTCGCTATGGAGATCAGGAATTTCAAGGATATGTACCTTGCTGAACTGCAGGAACTGGTGAGCGTCGAGGACCAACTTGCGGAAGCACTGCTGCGTATGGCGGCGGCAGCATCCCACCCGGCGCTGAAAGACGCGTTGGTGGATCACCACGCGGAGACGGTCACGCAGAAGGCTCGCCTTGTAGCCATCCTTCGCCAGCATGGCGCTGATCCGGGAGCGCATGTCGACCAGGCGATGGAGGCGCTCATCCGCGAGACCCGCAAGATGCTCGGCATGCTGGAGGGCGACGATCTTCGCGATGCCGGCCTGATCGCATCCGCCCAGAAGCTCGAGCACTATGAAATCGCCGCCTACGGCTCGGCTGCTGCGCTGGCCGGGCAGTTGGAATTGCGCAACGACCAGGCGACGCTGCATAGCAGCCTGATGGAAGAGAAAGAGATCGATGCGCTGCTCACCGATATCGCCAAGGGTGAGGTCAATCCGGATGCGCTGGCGGCGTGACTAAGCCGCTGCTGGCCTCGCAAACGCTCAAGCCGCGCCAGCATGGCCGGATATTCAGATGTAGGTGGGCGGGACGTTCGGTCCAGCTGACTCACGTCCGATCTTCACTCTCGCGACGCTGCCTGAAATGGGGACTCGCAGCCTCGTCATGGCCGCTGCGGCTGCTGAAGAACATCAGCGCCATCAGGCCGCATCCGATCAGCAGCGAGAAGAACGTGCCAAGGCCAAGCGCGATCCAGCCGTGCGTGCTCATCGGAACGTCGCTGCTTGCGTTCCAGACGTAAGCGGCCCACGCGCCGGTAAGGACAAGCAGAGCACCAAGTACGATGAGCACGACGATTTGCCCCGAGCCGATCTTGGCTCTGTCCGAAGATCGTTGCATGCGCCAACTCCATCTTCCGCTAGAAGTTTCCCTCTGCGACTTGCGCGCATGGAACACCCTTGGCGCGCCACATCTTCACGACCTGATCGCGGTCGTCGAAGGCCATGATCGGCCGATAACCGTCGGCCTGAAGCCGGTCCAGCAACTCCGCCTTGACGATGTAGTCCGGGCGGCGGTCGCGGCGGTTTCGCATGTACAAAGGACCACGCAGACCGGTTTCGCGTTCTAGCCAGTCTTCGGTTTCTTCGCGCACCTCATCCGAGCGGCCCGACACAAAGACCACCGGCTTGGCTTTGGAAAGATGCCGGGCCAGGTCGCAGATGTGCTCAATGGCTTTGTCATCGGCGCTGGCTGCGAAAAACGCGCGCCAGTTCTTTTGCTTTCGTTCGATGTGGTGCAGCCGGTGGGACACATCGGCAAGTGTCCCGTCGATGTCGAAGACGTAGCAGTCTTTCGGTGCGGTTTTCATCATAGTTATAACGAATTCTGCCAGACGGCAGTTCCTGGGAACGGTGGCAATCACCCCGCGTTTCCCCTGATCGGAGCAAGGAGGTGGCGATGAAACAAAGCGACGATCGCGCCCGCAACAAGGGCGAAAGCGCCAGCCCGAACACGAAAGGTAATGCGCCGCAGCATCAAGGCGGCGACGCGAGCCGGAAGGCTCAGCAATGGGGCGGCGGAAACAAGGCTGCGAAAGGTCCGATCACCAAGGAAGATCGGCAGAACGAGAATTCCAGCGCCAAGAGCTAACGTAAAGAGCTGACGCCAAGCGCTGACACACCAAGAGCTGACTTATGGCCAAAACGAAGGCAACCGCAGAGCCGGGCAAGCGGATTGGGAAACACGGCGGCAATCGAGGTGGACACCACGCGAGAGGTGCCGAGAAGCTAGTTCGCGCCGGTCGTCAAGGCGCGGGCAAGGATCCTCGCCGGGGCGGCAAAGGCCGTCGTTAGTTTCAGCAAATAGCGCACGTGGGGACAACACGGTCGCGCGAGGCCGCGGCCGATGGCGGCTCCCACGTCGTTTCCGTTGTGGTGGGTGACTGTCAGGATTCAACTGTCAAACAGCGAAAGGGTATGCGTCCGCATTCTCGCGGCGTCAGCGCCCGAGCTACCGACTGGCTTGTTGAGCCCGCGATTTGTCGGCTGGCTGCTCCTGACCTTTTTCGTCTCGCACAATGCCTTGCTGTGCGGAGTTGCGGTTCTCCGATTTCGGCATGCCGGCCTGGCCGCCGTGCTTGCCTCCCATGTCCTGCTGGCCTTCCAGATCGTTTTCTTTCGGCATTTGCAGCCTCCGTTACGAGCCGACCAAACGGGCGAAGCCTGATTTCGTTCCTGCCCCCAAAAAGGGCTCCAAGACACTTGCGCATATGCAGCAATTTGAACCGAGCCAACGCTTATGAAGATCGATGATCGCAATTGCGGAAACCGACTGCGGGCAAGCTCCTTCGGGCTTCAGAAGGAACAGAAGGGACACGACAATGTTGCCCGTCATGGCTGAGACGCTGTCACAACTTGTCGCAGACTCCTTTGAGATCGCCTGGGACTACCTTGAGGCAACCGGCGAGCTGGGCAACCCGGATATTGCGGCCAATCATCTGCTCGATACGATTGAAGCGATGATCAGGTGTGGAGAGCGGCGACGCTTGCTGCTCTCGAACAATGCCATCACCGCCTACCAGCGTTTCAGGGCCGAGCAACCGTTATCCCTGGCCTCGTAGAGGAACAGCCCCTTCCCGAGCGCGTTTTCTCTTCGGAGGTGTGCAATGGACAATCTCACGAAGAGAGACCAACCCGACCGCAGCAAGATCAACATGCATGAGGACTATGAGGTCAAGCACTGGACCAAGGCGCTCGGCGTGACGAAGGAAGAACTGCAGAAGGCCGTCGACAAGGTCGGAAATTCAGCCGCCGCCGTTCGCAAGGAGCTTGGCCTGTTGGGTGCGTCTCATTCGTGATCGACCCGAAATGCCCTCTGTGCTTCGGTTTGGGATGGGCCTGCGAGAAACATCCAAAGCGTGTATAGGGGGAGAGATGTGCTGTCAGTGCGGTTCGGGTATGCCTGGCGAATATCAGCGGGCCAACGGGCTTGAACGGCAGGATATCTCGACGGTGAGGCTGGCCCGGCATCAGGGAACTTTGGTTCACCTGATGCGTTGATTTGCATGCATCCTTTTGAACAACGAGAGAAGCCCGCTACCTCGGCCGAAGAGCGCGCCGCGAAGGCGGAGAAGCGCCGCCTGGAAGCCGAGCAGGCGATCCGCGAACGCAAAGCGGCCGACGACGCTTTCCGCGCCAACTTCGAGCGATTGAAAGCCGAACGCCTCGCCCGCGAGGCAACCAATTCATAGCGCATTGCTGCGCTTCCCAGTGGTATCAATGAGGGGATGTATCCCTCATTGAGGTGAAGGCCCACGGTGCTTCGCGCCGGGGGCCTTTTGCTTTCTGCAACGTAGCAGGCAGTCCGCATGAGCAAAGCAACATGCGGGATCGGCACTAACAAGACCCCAATATCGCTTCGCTCATCCGGGCTACGCTTGCTTCAAGCAGTCACGAGGAAATCCGCGGCATTAAACTCGGTCACAAGGCGACCCAGGAACACCACCTGATTGCCCTCGCCGAGATCAAGGGTGGCGCCCGAAGGTGCCGCGCTTAGATTGTCCAGCGGATCGAACTCGGCTCCAAAGCCTTCCAACACCACGAGGTCCTGCGTCACGTCGAAGTCGGTGATGAGATCATTGCCTGGTTCAGACTCGCGAAAGACAAACTGATCAGCCCCACCGAAACCGGCGAGGTTATCGTCGCCGGCGCCGCCTTCGATCGTATCATCAGCATTGCTGCCGATGATGGTGTCATTGCCGTCGTCTCCGAACAGGCGGTCGGGCGCGTGCTCTGCCAACTCCTGGTTCGCGACCGCCCGGATGAGGTCGTCACCCTCACCGCCAAAGATCGTGTCGGCGGCAACGTCGCCGCCTCGCAGCGTGTCATTCCCGGCATCCCCAAATACGATATCGCCCGTAGGGTCGTTCCAGGCGATGAAGTCATCGCCGTCGCCGCCGAAGACTGTATCGCTTCCGGCCATGCCGCCAACGGTGTCGTTGCCGCCATCCCCGAAAACCAGGTCATTGCCGGCCCCTGTATTGATGTCGTCGTCGCCCTCGCCGCCCTCGATAATGTCGTCGCCATCGCCGCCTTCAAGTCTGTCGTTCCCGGCAAGGCCACGGATGATGTCATTGCCGCCGAGCCCGGGAAGGAAATCGTCGCCCGGCGTTCCGACGACAACGTTGTCGTTGTCATCTGCGATTGCGATCAACTGACCCCGGATCTCGCCCCCTGGAAATTGCTCCGTATGGACGTTGAAATAGATCGGGATCTCCGATCCCACCGGAGCTGAGCCGAACTCGTCGGCGAAGTTGGTGATTGGAACGCTGGCGGGGTCCGTCGTCTCCCACCGACCGCTTACCGTCCAGGAGCCATCCGCATTCAGCGCGATGTTGAGATCATCTTGGTCCTGCGCCGGGTCGATCTGTCCGAAGACAACAGGCCCGTTTGCTCCTCGCACTTCATTGTGAAAATGCGTGGAGGTGACGTCATCTGAGGTCGACGGCGTCTGGGCCGCACCACCCGTAATCGGCCCGTAATCGACGCCTTCGATCTGAAAGGTATAGCTCGCGGCAATTTCCGTGCTGTCAAAGATGACAGTGCCGAGACCGCTTGCCGTCGAGTTGTTCGGCGGGACTTCCTGAGCGCCTTCGAGAACCACGCGGAACGCTGTGGACATGAGAGCCTCCTGCTCTTTGCTCAGCAGGTCGGGCGGCCAGCGACGCCGGCCTGCACATGTGGCAGATGTTGCACCCGGCTCGCGCCGGCATGGATCAGGCGCCGCGTCGCTCCGCTATCGCGGAATCGGCGCGTTGTCCTTCTCGCGGTATTTCGGCCGAGAACAAGGGATCGCTGGATCGCGCCAACCAAGGTCCGCCGCTGTAGATCGTCGACCGGGCGTTATTGTGATCTTTTGGTGCGATCGACACATTGTGATGCAATGTACGGTTGCTGACGCTAAACTCGTGTTCGGTTCCATGTGCGCATCTGATCGCGCATATCCCTGGAACCATCAGTTCCATGCGGTCTGCATCTTTGTCCCGCAATCACAATGTCGGTTTCGAAAGCGAGGCATGCGATCCAAATCGCGCGGGCGCGGGTAACTTGTAATCGATAGCTCAGCAAGTAGCCCGCATGAACAAGAACTATATTCGAGATCGGCATACCAAAACACATCGGACCGCAAGCGTCGTCGCAGTCTTGCTGGTGGCCTTTCCTGCCGTTGCGAGCGGGCAGGTGAACTGCGCAGCGATACCTCATGGACCGGCACGCACCGATTGCTACCTCGGCCTAAGTCAGTTCTGTCGTAGGCAATCGGATCTTGCCGCGGCCAGGGCGCTCGCGCAATCAGACGCCGCGTGGTATCGGGCAATTACCGGGACAGACCCTCCGAAATACAAACCACATCGGCGGCGATACAAGCTCAGCGAGTAGCCCGCATGAGCCAACGGATCGCGAACGCGCGCTCCGCGACGAGCGCAATTGCGCTCGCGCAGTGATGATAGGCTCCGCGATATCAGGGGATCGGCACCAACCAAAAGCCGGATGCCGCCTCGCTCATGGAGCTATGCTTGCTGTTCGCTGTTCTTCGCCGAACCGAGCAGTTACAAAGCGATACGCGTAAATCATCGGTCGCGCTGCCCAGACGGCGGGGCGACCGCCCAACAACAAGAAAAGGGTGGAATGTCATGCATGGTAAGATCGTCGCACTGGTTGCATCAGCATTCGGAATAGTAGCTTGCGGGCCAGTTTGGGCGGCATGGCCAGACGACAAGCCAATCGAAGTTGTCATCGGTTTTGCTCCCGGTGGCGGGACCGATGTCATGGCGCGCAAGCTGTTGCCGTTCGTCGAGCAGAGATTGGGCGGCAAGGCCAAATTTGTTGTGCTGAACAAGCCTGGCGCCGGCGGCGAGATCGCGTTTGCCTCGATTGCCCGCGCCGCGCCAGATGCTTACGCGATGGGCGTGGTCAACGTGCCCGGCTATAATTTCATCCCGATGACGCGAAAGACCCAGTACAGCATGGATGAAATCCGCCTTGTCGCGCGCGTGGTCGACGATCCCAGTGTGATCGTGGCGCCTGCGGCAAGCAAGCTTGCAGGTCTTGCGGACGTTCTGGCTGCGCTGCGCAGCAAGCCGGGTTCGATAACGTTCGGTCACAATGGTGCTGGCACGAACGGGCATCTGGCGATCCGCATGCTGGCGAAGGCCGCCAAGGTTGAACCCAACGAAATTTCCTATAGGGGAACGGCCGCGCAAAGGACTGATCTTCTGGGCGGCCATCTGGATGTTGGAATGGTCAGCCTCAGCGAAGTCCCCGAGCTGCACGGCTCCAACAAGGGACAACTCCGCGCCATTGCGATCCTGTCGAAGCAACGTTCTCTGTCCCTCCCCGATGTCCCGACGGCAGAGGAAGCAGGCCTCCCCGTCACGATGACCGCGGAACGCGGCTTCGCCGTACCAAAGGCCGTTTCGGACGAGGTCGTCAAAAAGCTTGAAACTGCCATTGCGGACGGCTTGCGCGATCCGGAATACATCAAGAGCTCGCCCGGCGACGCCCCCGTTCTCGCGTTCATGCCCGGCGCAGAATGGCAAAAGCGTCTCGACGACATGACGCAAGCGCTGCGACCATTCGCGGAAGAGATGCGGGCGAGTGAGCAGAAGTGAGAGCGCGCCGCGGTGACGGTGCACTTAATCCAGTGATCCCGCGGTCAATCAAATACGTCTCGATTTGGCGTATGTATGAGGTGCACTGTCACCGTAATCCCAACGATATGCGGGGACGGGACTAACCAAAACCCCGGATGTCGCTTCGCTGATCCGAGCTGCGCTTGCTGTATCTGCTTCGCGCCATTTTGAGGCCTTGGCCGTCGGAAAGGTTTCAGGTCGTTCGCCGGTGACGGCCGCGCGTAGAAGGCTCGGACCGCGAAAATACCGTGGCGAAAGAAAACGAGGCAACTTGTCGAGAGCGGCGCCAGTCGTTCGTCCTCTGAATGCAAAGCGCAAGAACCGGAACCTAGTCATGAGAATCATGCACATCACTTTCGACAGCGTCATGCAATCACCCGGAGCTTTCCAATGACCCCCACCATCACGGCCTTTGAACGGTCGCCCGACCGCGGCAAGGGACAGGCACGTGACATGCGTGTTCGTTGGGCGCTCGAAGAAGTAGGCCAACCGTACGACGTTCGTCTTGTTTCGTTCAGCGAGATGAAGGAACCCGCGCATCGTGCGCTTCATCCATTCGGGCAGATTCCGACCTATGAAGAAGGCAATCTCGCCCTGTTCGAGTCGGGAGCGATCGTGTTCCATATCGCGGAGCGCCATAGCGGCCTGCTGCCGGACGATGCGAATGCCCGGGCGCGCGCGATCACATGGATGTTTGCCGCGCTTAACACGGTGGAGCCGCCGATTGTTGATCGCGAAATTGCCACGCTCGTGGAGCGCGACAAGACCTGGTACGAGCAGCGCCTGCCTATCCTCGAGGATCGCGTCCGTGGCCGGCTGGACGAACTTTCCAGTCGGCTTGGCGACGCCGACTGGCTCGATGGCGCGTTCAGCGCCGGTGACCTACTGATGGTAACGGTGCTGCGCAGGTTGAACGGATCGGGCATACTGGACGCATATCCGAACCTCTCCGCCTATGTCGCCCGCGGCGAAGCACGGCCGGCCTTTAAGCGTGCTTTCGAGGCTCAATTGGCGGTTTTCACCGCCGCATCGACCGGCTGATGAGGGCCGCCCTGCGTCGCTTGAGCCCATCGGAGCGAATGCCCGGTTTTAGGTGGTAAACGCTCGCGGGGAATGTCCGCAATTGGTTAGCAAGCAGCTCGCATCAGCAAAGCGATATCGGGGATGGGAACTCACCAAAACCCCGGATGTCGCTTCGCTCATCCGGGCTTCTGTAACGGGCCTTAGTTAGTCAATCCCTTTTTGCGCTGTCCACCTGCCGGGCACTTGCTTCTGTACGGGATCGGCACTGAGGCCGTC
>NZ_JADPKF010000072.1:0-28427 GCF_023073815.1 Bradyrhizobium sp. 157
GATGTCGCCGCCCGGCGACGGCGGCGGAGCCGCCGGTGGCGGCGGGCCTCCGACAACAAGCCAGACGGATCCCGATCGGCGTCTTAGACCCCGCTGACCTCTTCGCGTAAGCGGCTGCGCCAGTGCGGGCACGAGGTGTTGCGGATGTTCGTGACCGGCGGCCCGCCGGTCGTGGGCAGAGGCGAATGCAACCGCTGCAAGACCCGGGCAAGCCTGCCGCTCGATGCCATCCGCCGGCCGCGCGACACGCCGAAATGGAAGCTGGGGGCCTCCCTGAAATGTCGATCATGCCGGAAGGGCCGCTCGGCGCCACCGGTGCGCATGGTCAAGCTGACCGAGACGCGCCAGATCACGCCCTACAAATGGGTGCATCCGGACGAGGAACGGTGAGCGGCGAGGCCCAGCAACGTGGTGCCGCTGAGGGCTTAGCTAGTCAACGCCTTTTCCGTTTTACTCAACGCCATTGGCGTGCTAGTCAACGGCAATGGCAAATGACGGACTCCCAGCTCCAAGCAAAGCCGAGTTAAAGAAGCCGAAATCCAACGACGACTGGTTTCAGTTGTCCTATGAGATTTCGACGCTGTTTGACGGAGCGCCCGTAGACGAGGAAGACCTGTTTGCGGGGCGATCGACAGAAGTCCGCAAGATCATTGATGCGGTTATTGCCCGATCCAAGCACGTCGTTCTCTTTGGAGAGAAGGGTGTCGGCAAGACCTCACTTACGAACGTCTTCTGGAAGCGGTTCAGTAAGACACTCCGCAGCTTCATCATAGCCAGGATTCAAGCCGGTCCGCACGACACGTTTTCTTCTTTGTGGGGCCGCGCTATGGAGGAGCTTCACGCTGCCGGCGTAGCTAGCGGCAAGGCTGAGTACGTCAATTTTGAAACAGGCTATGAATCATGGTCGCCCTCACAGATACGTCGCGAACTGCAAAAGTGCGGCGCGAACGCTTTGCCAATCATCATCATTGATGAATATAGCGAAGTTGTTGACGCGGACGCAAAGAAGTTGACCGCAAATCTCATCAAAGAGTTGTATGACTTTTCTGTCAGCACAACGGCAATACTGGTAGGAGTTGCAGAAAATATTTCTGAACTGATTGAAGATCACGCCTCGATCGACCGGGCGTTGGTCGAAGTCCCCTTGAGCAGAATGTCCGATGGCGAATTGATTGAGATCATCCAGAAGCGCGCCGCTCGAACGGTGATGACATTTTCGCGCGATGCGATTTGGACAATAGTTATTCTCTCGCGGGGACTACCATATTTCACACAGACCCTATCGAAACACGCCGCCCTGCATGCGGTCGATAACAGGCGACTGGAGGTGTCGAATGATGACGTAGAAGCCTCAATGACTCGCTTCATTGAGGACACGGAGAAGGCTTTCAAAGAAGCATACCGGACGGCAATACGAAGCAATCAGGACAATTTCTTTGAACATTCTCTACTGGCTTGCGCTCTGGCGCAAACGGACGATGAAGGCTTCTTTACTGCAAACGACGTAGTCGAGCCCTACAGTGCAATCATGAAGGAGAAGAAGCGTATTGCTCATTTCGAGAAGCACCTGCGACGCTTCTCATCCGAGGAGGGCGGGTTCATTTTGCACAAACGTGGTGGAGATCGAAAGCAACAGTTTCGGTTCAAGGACCCGATGATGCAGCCCTATGTTATTATCCGCGGCATTCAAAACAAACTGATACCGGAAACAGCTAAGGCTACTCTTCTTCAACGGGAACAGGGGCGGCTCGCCATCTAGCCTTGACGGCCTTCTCGGACATCTCATCGATTCCGCAACCGGAGGGCGAGCGCGAGGGGATTGCGCTACACCACGGAAAGGATTGCTGGTAGAAGAGGTGACGTTCGAACGTTTGCCAGCCTGGAGGATAGGCTGGCATCCGATGCAACTCGCGCATGGTGTTGCCGACTGCGGCCTCTCGACCGTCCGTTCCGGGACCCACAGCCAATTCTGCTTGGAACCACGCGCTGGGCTGGCAATTGAACTCTCATGAAGATGGCTAAAGCAATCCGGCAGCAGGCGGTCACCGCAGAACGGGTTGCGGCGACCTCGGCGGACGCGTTTGTGGCTAATCAGATGAAGACGTTGGCCCAGGCCTTCAGAGCCCAGGCCGGAATCATCAAGAAGAACAAAAAGAACAAGAACGAGAAGAAATGAGATTCTCGATAAAGGCGAAGTGCAAGGACGGGGAAATCCTGCATCGGAGGAAGACCCCCGAGGCTGCGCTGAAGAAGGCTCGCGAAATGTCGCAAACTGGGTGTTATGACATTCACATCACCACGCCCGAAGGACGAGACTACCATTCCTCTGAGTTTGCAGATCTACCTCGCACGCCCGTTGCGCGGCGATCATCTCGGCCGTCCCTGATCGAAGGGCAGCGAACCCGCTAGACGGGTTGTGATTGCAGCTAAGAAAACGGCCCGGCCTGACCGCCGGGCCTTGTTTATGGGCACCGACGCGCACAGTGGCGTTCGCGAGGGGTAGTGCTTGCCGGACAGCATCTCTGGCGTGATGGCGAGGGAGCGGCTTGTCCACAAAATTACGCTGCCGGGCTCGAAATATATTGTCCCGGCGGCGTCTGTCTCCAACCGGCCCTCATCGACTTCCATGCATGGAAGGAGCGGATGCACGAAGAGCGGCTGCTGATGCCCACCCAGACTCAAGACGACCGGGCTCAGTGCTTCTATGGCGCGGAGACCACCCACGCCTCGGTCTCGGAGCACATCCAAGCGGCCCACCGCAGCATGGGAACCTGAAGGAAATCAACCTCCGGCCCTATAGAACCCTGACGCTACTGCGTCCGTATGGTCCCGTTCGGGTTGAAGTCATTCTTCTTATCGTACCCGGAGTCGCGTAGATTTCGGAAATGCAGGTCGCGGTCGCTGCTACTCACACCGCCCGGCACGACCACCGGAGACGGACCCATACGAGCAAATGCGTTTGGGGTCATCGGACGGGCATTTGGGTTTGGGTTCATCGCGGCGGCAGATGCGCTTGGCTTCATCGCGCGGCTTTGAGTCCGCTGCGCGGCCAAAGCGACAGAAGTGGAGAGGGTGAGGATAGCAAGACTAACAAGGATGCTCTTGGTCATTGTGTGAGCTCTTCTGAACGGAAAGAGGCCCCCAGCGCCAACAAGCGTGAACTGCCTCAGAGAGTTTTCGTTCCAACGATGGGCTTGGATGTTGAGACCGCCGCGAGCATATGTGGACAACATGCGGAGAACATTCGAGTTTTGCGTCCAACAACCGTCTGCGCACCCGATCCCGAGGCCGGCGGGTTCATTCCGCCGGCTTCTTTTGCCCCTCAAACAGCGGCCGGATATCGGCGCCGCGTGCCCGCAAACCTTACACGTAAATTTTGGCTCCAGATCAGACAGCCGTACGTCATCAGCCCAGCGGCCGGCACCTATCACGACAGAGTGCGCGCACTTGTAGTCACCGCAGTAGACGATGAGTCGGGTGGGGCCGCCGGACGAGCGCATTTCCCCAAGCGTGATTTTCTGTTCGCGCTTCATGGGTTCGCTTACCGGACGCTTACCGCTAGACTAATTTGGCCGCAGTTTTGACTAGCTTAAGAGCCGAAGTGGATAGGTTCGACGACCGCGTTAGGTGATGTCGTCAGGAAACCGTAGACGAGGTGAGGGCCGGGGACCGGCTTGAACTTGGCATCCCGGTCGCCCTTATTCGGTCCAGATGCCGGCGAAAGCCGCGAGGGGCCCATCGTCATCCAGGGCGAACCAGACGACGTCCTTCTTCTTGGTCTAGAAAAGGTGGCAGTCGACACTGGTTCATAGGAGATGGTCTCAACGGACCGGCGCTATGAAATCGTTTGGGAATATACAGCTGCTTGCCGGCAACGCGCGAGCGTTGGCATTTTCGACAGGAGTCTTATTCAATCGAACTCGGCCCACAATATTTTTAAGGATTTCGTCGAATACTCGATCGAACTCACTCAGCAAAAAATACAGGTTCGCCATTTTCAATTTTTAGATCGTATTTGCGATAAGCTTTCTGATTGCTCGGTTTTGAAAATAACTCGAACAACACAGCGAACGCCTTATCTGATCCGTCATCTGAATGACCAAGTTGAGCCCTGTGTCGATGGATGGACGCTCTATTCTAGCAGCGGCCGAAGTTCGCGTCACTGGCGCTGCAACGACGGTCACCCGATGCTAGCAGGCTTTTCGCCGCCTACCTGCGTAGATCTCGAGGGAAGTGTCAGCATGGGTCGATTTTCAGACTCGACGTAAGCAAATTCGAGGTCCGCTTTGTCCCGTTGAACGGATACTCGTCAGCTCAACCGGTTATGTCCGAAAAGTGCCAAACGAGAAGTAGCAACGCATTCGCTGAGAGTCCGTTCGTCCCCGCAGAACGGACATTCACCGGCTCCGTGCAATTGGTTCCTCCAAAAATCCATAGCCTGCCTCGCCAAAACTTGGGTGTGAGCCGGATCCGCGTTCCTTCCGCCTTACCCCTGAAAGCCGACATTCTTCGTAAGCGTCGGCATGTCTCAAAGGTGCCAAATGCGGAAGTCGCCGCTAGCCGAGGCCAACTATTCTTATCGTAACCGGCAACCTGCTCTTAGTCCCCGAAAGATGACCGCCATTGGCGACCTTTACCGGCCCAGCGGGTTGCAGTAGTGAGTGAATATTGCGTTCAAGAGGGCAGTTTCAAAACCAGCACAATGAAGGTCGAGATGGTATCGGCGCAGCACAGAAGACGCAGCCGCCAAAGACATTGCGGGAGAGTTGCGCGTCCCGCTGAGGGGAGAAGTCTCACGTGATAGGGCGTCCTGCCAACGGCGGTAATCGTCTCCTAGCTTCGTTGCCGCCGGCGGACCTCGCGTTGCTCAGCCCTCATCTCCAGCAGGTCTCTCTTGAACGGGATGCCGTGGTCGTGCGAACGGGAGATCGACGCGAGTATGTTTACTTTCCCCACAGCGGGGCCATTTCCTTCATGCTCGACATGCCGAACGGAGCAACGATTGCAACCGCGGTGATCGGGCGCGAGGGAGCCCTTGGCGCTCTATCGGTCCTGGGAACATCCCGATCTTCCGTGACCGCGGTCGTGCGGGTAGGCGGCACCGCATCACAGATTTCCGCATCGCGGTTTCATGCTGCCTACATGGGGAGCAGCGCCATCAGAGACGTCGTTCAGGCGCACACGGGGTCGATTCTTATGCAGCTCCAGCATGTCGCAGCCTGCAATGGGCTGCACCCGGTCGAGGCCCGCCTGGCCCGCTGGCTGCTTGAACTGCACGATCGAACCGAGGGCAACATCCTGTCAGTCACACAGGGGACGCTTTCGCAGTTGCTTGGAGTGCGACGAACCACCGTGACACTGGTGGTTGCCAACCTCCGTGCCGTTGGTGCTATCAGATCCGATCGGCGGGGCTTGATCGAAATTGACAGGGTCCGGCTTGAGGAAGCTAGCTGCGAATGTTACCGCATCATGCGCCGTGAAACCGATCGGATCGTCCCGGATGAAGCCGTGACGCCGCACCTGCATTTTCCGGCGGCCGACAACCCTCAAGGTGGATGATCGTTTCGAGCCAAGTGGATTTGGTTTGCTGGACTCAGCGCGTCCGCCTCGTCTGCCGCGATTGTCGCGAGGCGCTGACAACGGTGACGCTGGAGGAGCCCGCCGGGTCTCGAAACGTGCAGCGATCGAGGTAGGCCACGGGATGCCGTCCCTTCAGAGATTTGCGCCAACTATCCGGGGAACCGATGCCGGACCCTTCAATGACCGCTGCGGCAGCGTCACATTTTCGGAGCGCTGCGACTTCCGTTGTGGGTCAATCGCGCCGGTTTGAGCGCGTACCGACCACTTCCGGTCTACGCTTGTAAGCAGACTTGACCAGCGCCGGTCGGAATGTCTCAGACTTCACAAGATCGGAAAATGGAGGCATCGACGAATGATGTCCGCCGATTCCGACTGCAGGCGGACTGGGTGTTGCGAAGCGATAGATGTTATTCGTGTGCTCGACGCTTACGAATTCATGGTGGCGGATTCTGAGTATGTGAATGGCGTTGGGGAGAGGTGATCGATCAGGTGACGCTCAAAAGCATCATTCCGCCAACCGTAACAATGCGTGCGAGGTCGGCCCAACGGCGCTCACCCTCGTAGTGTCCAGCCGATCGCCAGACGCCGACCGTTGCGACGATATTGTAGGGCACTGAAAGTGCGTAACCGACGACAAAGGCCGCGACAATCAGATCGCCCATGATCAATGCCAGAAACGAAATTGACGTGAGCACGTTGACCACAATTCCGCCGGCCACCGCCCAATTCCAGAACGCCTGCGGCAGCGGCAGGTCCCCTTTCCAAAGGCGACGCAAGGCGTTCATGTGGACCAACCCGGTATGGGACGGCAATGGCTCGAAACCGAAAACATAACGGCGGTCGGCATGATGGAGTAATCGGCTCGCGTTGAGTGGTCCAGATTGGGTGACATACCTCAGTAGGTACGAGGTTCGACCTTTCCATATCATAGCTAAAAAGCCGCGCTGAGGGTAAGCTATTAGAGGAAGTCGTAAGCGAGGAAAGGATCCCCCATGAATCGCCTGCTCGCGTTTTTTTTTGCAAGCCTCGCCCTCCTCCCCGGAGCGGCTCGGGCCGACTATCCGTCGAGAGCAATTACGCTCATAGTGTCCTATGCGGCCGGCGGATCGAACGACACTTTGTCGCGCATCCTGGCCGAGCACATGTCAAAGACGCTCGGCCGGCCCATAATCGTCGACAACGAGCCCGGTGCTGCAGGCACAACGGCGACAACGCGCGCTGCCCGTGCGGCACCGGATGGGTATACGATCATCATGGGCAACATGGGGACGCACGGCGCCGCCCCAGCACAGTATCCTGACCTGAAATACGATCCAATCAATGACTTCGCGCCCATCGGTCTCGCCGCCGAAGTACCTGCTGTCATCGTGACGCGAAAAGACTTCCCGGCGAACAGCCTCGCGGAGTTCATCGCCTATGTCAGGGCGAACCGCGATAAGGTCAATGAAGCGCATGTCGGCGTCGGATCCCCTACCCATCTTTTCTGCACGCTGCTGCAATCAATGCTTCGTATTCAAACGGGGCGCGTCCCTTATCGCGGCGGCGCACCAGCGATGAACGACCTGATGGGCGGCCAAGTCGATTTCAGTTGTATTTCGCTGAGTGGCGCCATCTCCCAGATTCAGAGCGGAACCCTGAAGGCAATCGCCATCGCGAGTCCGCAGCGCGCCGACATCATCCCTGACGTTCCGACAACCGTGGAAAGCGGCCTCCCTCAATTCGTCGTCTCGACCTGGAACGCGATCTTCGCCCCCAAGAATTTGACGCCTGAAATACAAGCCAAGCTAAGCGACGCCTTGAACAAAGCACTGGATGACGAAGCGACGCGCAAGCGACTTGTCGACATCGGATTTGTCATCCCCGATGCCACACGGCGGACACCGGAGGCTCTCCGCGAATTTGTCGCAAGCGAGGTGCCCCGCTGGGGCAAGGTTGTGACCTCATCCCCGGCAAAGCAAAATTAGAGAGGCATTATTCAAGCTCCGATGGCCAACGTCTGCTAAGGGGTCAAACTGAAAAGAACTCAATGTGAGCAAATGTCTTCCGGGTTACCCCTGAAAGGGGACATTGCTCAATACGGTCGGCATGTCTCAAACGTGCCAACAGCCGACATCGCGCCTGTGCCGGAATGACGAAAGAGGCCACCGATTGAAGCGGCCTCTTTTTATGCTTCGGCGCTTCGTTTTTACTTCTTGCGCGGATCGTCGGCTGGATCGATGAACACGATGCCCCCCGGCCCGGTGAATACAATTTGGACCATCGTTTCTTCGTTTGTCGTCCAAACATAATGGGGGTGCTTCGCCGGCAGCGCGAAGACGGAGCCCGGCTTCAATATCTCGCCTTTCGAGGGATCAAACTTTTCCCCCATGGCGTTCCCAAAGCTGCCACTCATCACGGTGACGACCTCGGCATAGGGATGAGTGTGCGGCGGAACTTTATAATTCGGCGGGAATTTCACCCGCTGGACGATCGTCTCGGCCTTTGTTGGGTCACCGATCAAGATGGCGGTTTGCACGCCCCTGAAGACCGGATGCTCTATCCACGTCAGCCCATCGGGCTTGACCACCTTCATCGCATCTTGAGCCATCGCAGAACTTGCCAACGCGATCAAAGTGGCGGCGACAAAGGACTTGTTCATCCTAACCTCCTCCCAAATGTTGCGGAGCTCGAAGGCCCAATAGGATACAGCAAAAACTCAGACTGAAGCGCTTAAATTCATTTTCGGATCGGCTTGAACCGTCCATCGCGAACCAAGTCCGAATTGGGTCAAAAGCGTCGTTTTCACCGTCCGGCGAAGACCTCCGGTGTATCCCGGTGAACGGACATCGTCAGGGCCGGTCGGCATGTCTCAAAAGTGCCAATACCGGAAGTCGCCGACGGCCTTATCAACCAAGCTCGCCGAGCAAGGCCTTGGCCTCTCGCAGGTCCAGCGTGTTGAAACCTTCGGTGAACCAATCGTAGACAGGCGCGAGAAGCTCACGCGCCGCTTGCCGCTTGCCTTGATCACTCCAGAGCCGCGCCATGCTCATCGCGGAGCGCAATTCCCAGGTTCTCGCATTCTGGCTTCTGGCGATCTTCATGGCGTCATCGAAGGCCGCCTCGGCCGCCGCGTGCTCATTGCAGGCCAAGAGCAGACGTCCATTCATCCGGAGCAATTCGGCCTCCTCCCAGCGCTCGTCCGCGCGCGCCATGACTTCACGCGCTTCGGCGATCCGCGCCAGTCCTTGCTCCGGTCGTCCGCTGTTGGCGTAAGCGGCCGCAGAAACCACAAGCAGAAGCGGTCGATAGGAAACTGCGCCGATTTCTGCACACATAGCGAGCCCGCGTTCAATTGTCGCTAGGGCTGCTTCCGTGCTTTCGCCTCCTGCCATCGCCCATCCCTGGAAGACCATGCTCATACCCAGATAAAAGGGGAAATCATGCTCAGTGCTCAGCCGTACTGCCGCTTCAGCTGCGGCGAGGATTCTCTCCCGAGGGTCTGTCATCCAGCCGGTCCAGCAGACATGGGCCAGTGCGTGCGCCCGTGTGTACGGATGGGAAAGCGATTCCGATATGGACAAGGCTTCGTTCAAGCTCTGGACCGACCGGTCGATATGGCCAAGGCAGAATAGCGTATGTGACAGGAAGTTCAGCAGCGTAACTTGAAGATCCTGGATCGAAAACGCGCTGTAGAACGGGCGATCCGCGGGATTGAACAGGCTCAGGCCGCGCTCCAGCACCGCCTGCGCCGTCCCTAGATCTCCAAGACCGAAGCTTGCAACCCCGCTCCGCATGCACGCAGTGGCCATAATGCGAGCATCGCCCCAGGTCTCGCCCAGCTCCAGCATTTCATCGGCAATCTGCATCGACTGGTGCAGTTCCGCCCGATGCAGGTGGTAGGTTCCCAAACCCCACAGGACGGGGACGATCTGCCGTGGTCGGCCCAGGAGCCCGCAGAGCTGATGGGCACGCCGATACGCGCCGTTTGCCGCCTCGGTTGTGTGGCCCTCCAGCATGATCAGCGCCTGACCGAGTGCAATCTGCAGATCGAATTCCCTGCGCCAGAAATCTGCATTCTCGGCGACGTCCTTCAACAAGCCCAGGCCGCGGCGCAATTGGGCGACCGCTTCATGCAGCGCCGATCGGGCAATCGAGGCCCGGCCGGCCTGCAGGTAGTACTCCATGGCTCTCTCGACGCGGCCGGCCTCCGCGCAATGCCCACCGAGCACCTCGGGGTTTGCCTCGCCGAACTCCGCAAAGCGCTCTTCGAGGCTGGCCACGATTCGCTCATGCAGGTCGCGGCGTTGGTTTCGCAGCAAGGTGCTGTAGGCAGCGTCCCGGACCAGGGCATGCTTGAACAGATAGGTCGCGTGCGGCGGCACGCCCTTGCGGAACAGCAAACCGGCCCGGATCAGACGGTCGAGTTCCGAGCCGAGTTCGGCCTCTGGCTTGCGCACCACGGCAGTCAACAGCGCATGAGAAAACTCACGGCCTATCGCCGCCCCGATCTGTGCCACCTCCTTGGCCGGGCCGAGCCGGTCGAGCCGCGCCATCAGGGAAGCATGCAAGCTCGCGGGGACCGCCAGCGCCGGGGAGGGAACCGCAGCCGCAGTCTGCATCGCCTCCAGCTCGCCCCCGGCCTCCAGCACGGCCTTGGTCATCTCTTCTACGAACAATGGGATGCCGTCGGTGCGCTCGATGATGTCCTTTCTGATGTTCGCCGGCAGCAGCTTGTTGCCGATGACGCGGTCGATCATGGTGTCGACGTTGCGATGCCCCAGCCGGTTGAGGGCAAGAGCTGTTACATGCGGTTGTCCGACCCAGGGCGCCTCAAACTCGAGCCGAAACGTCACGATCAACAGCACGGGAAGGTTCGCAATCCGGTCCACCATGCGACCGAACGCTTCCAGGCTGGTGGGGTCGCCCCAGTGTGCATCCTCGACAATCGTCAGCACGGGGCTGGAGCGCGCCAGGGTTTCCAATTGTCGGTCAAGTGCCTCCAGCGTCTTCTGCCGGCGCTGTTCGGGAGCAAGCTCCAAAGCGGGGTAGCGTCCGTCGTTAGGAAGCGACAACAGCTCGGCGAAGAGCGCCGCGTCCTGCCTGGACGTCGAGGTCTGCGCCAGTAGCGCATCAAGCTTGTCGAGCTTTGTTTGCGGAGTGTCGCCGTGTGCAAATCCGGCGGCACGTTCGAACTGGCCAATGATTGGATAAAGGGCGCTGTCCGTGTGCTGTGGCGAGCAGAAATAACGCAGTCGCGTGTGTGGCTCGGCCGCGATTTCCTCCATGAGCGCGGCGGCAAGCCTGGATTTGCCGATGCCGGCCTCACCGGATAGCAGCACCACCTGGCCTTCGCCGGTCTTCGCTTTCGCCCAGCGCCGCAACAGCAGTTCAAGCTCTTCTTCTCGTCCGACGAGTGCAGTCAGAACGCCGGGGTGCATCGCCTCGAAGCGGCTCGCGACAGAACTTGCCCGCAGCACCGCGAAAGCCTTCACCGGCCCAGCGATCCCCTTGAGGTCCTTGGGCCCGAGGTCTTGCAGTTCGAAGAGACTGCCGATGAGATTGCGGGTGGCCTCGGCAATGACGACCGTGTTCGGCTCGGCGATAGCTTGAAGGCGTGCCGCGAGGTTCGGGGTCTCGCCGACAATATCGTGCTCCTGTGCTTCGCCGGACCCCAGAAGATCCCCGACCACCACGATCCCGGTGGCAACCCCTATCCGCACTTGTAGGGGCTCAGGAGCCGGGAGCGCTGCCACCGCATCGATCAACGCAAGGCCGGCCCGCACTGCACGCTCGGCGTCATCTTCATGCGCTGCCGGATAGCCGAAGTAAATCAGCACACCATCGCCCAGATACCTGGCGACGAAGCCCCCGAAGCGGCGCACGGTCTCGGCGACGCTCGTCTGATAGGCCGAAATGACCTCGCGCAGGTCCTCCAGGTCCATGCGTGCGGAGAGCGCCGTCGAACCGACAAGGTCTGAGAACATCACGGTAACCTGGCGGCGCTCGGCGGTGTCAGTGGCGGCTTCGTCGGTTGCCGGGGGAGCGTCGGAAAGTGGCGTTGGTGCGCTTGCTCCAGCGCGCAAGGCAGCGATGGCGTCGAGCAGCTTGCGACGATCCCCGACAAATCCGACACCAAGATCCTTCAAGTCCTCCGCCGTCAAACTCGGCAGGACCGTGTCATCGATCTTATTCTCGCGGAAGGCTGCCTCATAATGTTCGAGGCCCAGCTTCCGCAGCCAAGCTCCGAGGTCCATGGCGGCGCCCCTCGTGTGCTGACCGCTGCATGATCCCCCAGGGAAGACTGTCTGTCTAGGGAATGCCGATGACCGGTTTGGGTCAGACTCGGAAGTGGCGGCGCTTCCGCGCTACTTCTGCTTCGCGCCAATGAACGGACATCGCGAGACGCCGCGACCGAGTCTGTTTCGTGCCATGAGCTGACTCATGCATCGCGGCACAGCACATGCACACACTACGATCGTCACGGGTGAAGCACGAATCGAGATCATGTCGCCTGCCCGACGACTGCTTCAATTGGGCAGCCTTGCTGTCTTGTAACGAGCCCGAGCCTGCAGGAACGATAGCGGGTGCAGAACGACGAGACCTTTTGGCGCGGAAAGCGCGGCGACCATGGGCAACGCGTTCAATTCAGTGGCAGCCTCGAGCGCCCGGCGCATCGCCTTGGTGGCTTCTTTCGTGGCGCATTGCACAAATGGAAGCGGGACATCTGGCGCGGCCGATGCGCCCGCGCCAGCACCGGAAAAGCTGCAGCTCATTGCCGAGTTCTTCAACAACGAGGTTGCAACAGGAAAGCTGCCGGGCGCCGTCATCCTGATCCAGCAGCATGGCCGCCCCGTCTACCTGAAGTGCTTTGGCGTGCGCGACGTCACAACCAAGCTCCCCATGACGCCGGACACGATCTTTGCCCTTCATTCCATGACCAAGCCGATCACGAGTCTGGCGGCGATGATGCTGATCGATGCCGGCAAGCTTGCACTGGACGATCCCGTCTCAAAATACATCCCGGCCTTTGCCAATATGCAGGTTGGGCTGGAAATGACGGATGTACGGGGCGAACCAACGCTGAAGCTCGTCCCGGCCATGCGGCAAGTGACCATCATGGACCTGCTCCGGCATACTTCGGGCATCAGTTATGAATATATCGGCGGCAAGTGGGTGCTGAAGGTCTATTCGCAAGCGCATCTGTTCGACGGGAAATTCGACAACAAGGAGTTTGCCGAGCGCATCGCGAAACTACCGCTGGCACGGCAGCCTGGCACACTCTGGCGCTACGGTCATTCCACCGATGTGCTCGGCCGCGTAATCGAGATCGTCTCGGGCAAGACGCTCTATCACTTCATGAAGCAGCACATCTTGGATCCGCTGGGCATGAACCACACCAAATTCGTGCTCGACGCGACCCAGGAACTCACGCTGATGGCGGAGCCATTGCCAAGCGACAGGGTACTCGTCGATGCGGAGCGCGAGCGCCGTGCGCATCCGCAGTGGGAATCCGGCGGCGGTGGACTGGTCTCGACCATCATCGATTATGCGCGCTTTGCGCAGATGATCCTCAATGGCGGCGAGCTTGACGGCACGCGTTATATCAGCCCTGCGGCATTCAAGGACATGACGACGGACCATGTCGGGCCGGATTCTGGCGTGGGGCGCGACTACTTCTATTTTCCCGGCGATGGCTTCGGGTTCGGCTACGGCATCGCCGTGCGTACCGATTCGGGGGAGGCAAAACCACCGGCGCCGGGTTCAATCGGCGAACTGAAATGGGACAGCGGCAGCGGCACCTATTTCGGCGTCGATCCCAAGCTCGACATGATCTTCATCCTGATGGCGCAGACGCAGAACGAGCGCGCCCGCACCAAGGTTGCGTTCAAGAAACTGGTGTATGACGCCTTCGCCGGAGGCAATTGAAGCGCCTGAAGTCGGGTCTCTGCACCCAGCGGTAGCCCATGTGCGCGCTCCGCTTGTCCAGGCGACGCTTGTTCTTTCTACTCACAATATCGGCACCAAGCGGAAGTGACGACCCAGTCAGCGCATGTCCGCTAATTTAGGGGATGATCAAAGAACCGGGTGTCGGCTGGTGACCTAGCTCCGCTCCAACCGACTTCACAATCTACGAAGTCGACGCCACCGGCGAACGCAACTGGGCGAAAGCCGTGTATGGACTCCGCAGACCGACCCTTCCGGCGTAGTGCACAAAACCATCGACTATCCTAGCGTTCCAGTCGATCACTCTACGATTAAGGAGAACCATGGCATCCTGAAGAACGTGCGCATTCCGATACGTCCGCATTTCGGCGTAATAGGCTTGGCGCCCAAGGAAGCCGATATCGTCGACTCGATTCCGCCGAGCTATACAGGCGGCAACATCGATAATTGGCGGATCGGCAAGGGCGCCATGGTGTATTATCCGGTTGCAGTCGAAGGCGGCCTTTTATCGGTTGGCGACTCGCACGCCTCGCAGGGAGATTCCGAGCTTTGCGGTACGGCAATCGAATGCTCGCTGAACGGCACCTTCCAGATCATTCTGCATAAGAAGGCCGATTTGGTCGGTACGGCTCTCGAAGCCCTCGATTATCCGATGCTGGAAACCAAGGACGAGTGGCTGGTGCACGGCTTCAGCTTCGCAAATTATCTCACCGAATTAGGGAACAAGGCGCAGTCGGACATTTATTCGAAATCGTCGGTTGACCTTGCTTTGCGCGATGCGTTCCGCAAGATGCGAAAATTTCTGATGACGACCAAGAAGCTGACCGAAGATGAGGCCATCTCTTTAATTACGATTGGCGTCGACTTCGGCATCACCCAGGTGGTTGATGGAAATTGGGGTGTCCACGCGGTCATCAAGAAGGATATTTTCGCCGGTGGGGAGACCTGATCTATACACCGACGCGGTCGGTTTCGGCCGGAGTCTGGCCGCGTCGCGCTGCCGTTTCAAGGCAATCGTTGATGTCCGAAATTAGCCATCGACTGACCTCCGGCGCCGGACGCGCTTGGTCCGCTCTACGCTCAACTACGGACCGGACCTCGGCGAAATGACTGGGCGAGTCCGTTTCGTGTCGATTGTGTTGAAAAAGTCCCTTCTCGCTGATGAGTGAAAATTATCAGGACCGCTGGTGCGTCTCTCTCGCTGAGAAGTGAGGGGACCACATCAATCACCGCAAAAACGACCGCTGGACCTCGTATCGATTCTACAGAGCCTTGCAGCGGCTGAAATCGCCAATGCGCTACATTTGCGAGATTTTTCGGAGCCCCGCGATTTTCGAGTTTTTCAACACAATCTGCCAGAACCTGACTCATGCACTGCAACAATCAGCCTTCATTCGATCATCTCGTCGGCGGGGGCGAGCAGGGACGGCGGCACCGGGAGGCCGAGCGGGCTACCGGCCGCGAATGATGAACCTTGGTCCGCCGTAGCGGCGATCGTAGTAGCCGGGCCCAGCGTAGTAGTTGTAGCCCCGGCCGGGGAAGTAGCTGGGGTCGTAGTAATAGCGCAGGACATAGCGCGGTCCTCGGGTCCGCCAGCAGCGTCCATAATACTCGTTGCAGACCAGACCGACCTGATCGGCGTTGGAGACTTCGGCGGAGCCGATCGTCGTCGCGTTGAGGGGCGCGGCGGAAGCGGCGGACGCGAGCAGCGCGGCACCGAATGCGCCCAGTGCGATGGCCTTCATGGAGTTCTCCCTTCGGTTGGGCGAGACAATCGACCTCTATGACGCGACGTTCCGGGACTCAACCCTCGCGCCGTCTCATGTTCAGCCTCTTTGTCGGGGACGACCATGGTATCGAATCAAACCGCCTCACTGAATGGGGCCTCGCACCCGAGGTCAGTCAATGGCAGCTTTGGGGTCATCAGCGGACCTGACGGCTCAGCTGCGGGATGTCCGCTTTACCCCTGGTAACCGACGTCAAGGGCCGCAATTCAATGTCCGTTTGGTGCCAGGAACGGACCCATGCACTGCAGCAAACGTGCGCGGTCGCGCGGCTATTCGATCACTCATTGGCGCGGGCGAGCAGCCTCGGCGCCACGTCGAGGCCGAGCGTCGAATATTGAGATTTCGGACGTTCGTTTTACCGGTTCGGAGGAGTGGGGTTGGGCGGAGTCGGTGGTTGGGGCGGTGCAGCCGCAACAGGTGCTGCGGGCGCGGGGGCGGTAGCAGTAACCGGCGCCGCGAAAAAGACCAGAGCCTCGGCATGCGCGGTTACGTAAGCGTAGCTTTTGAAGACAGTTTGGAAAACGACACCGAGATGCGAACATGCAGACCGATCGCTTTCAGTAACGGGGTTGTTCTCCTGAACAACGACTCGCGATACCTGTTTTCGGGCAAACACAAATTTAAAACTGCCGGGCACAAGGGCGCTGTCTAACTCGGTATTTTCAAGCTGAACACATAACGTCTTGCCAATATCACCGCTTGTTTCCACAGTCCCTGTTTCCAGCTTGTCTGTCGACCTTTTTATCCCTGAGACTATACGAAACCTTGAACGGGGCGGCAGATTAACAACCTGAACCTTCCCGTCGATCATTATGGCAATCTGAGATCGCTCAAACTCATCTCGATCCACAGCGACAAAGATTGAATCGGTAGGTCTTATAGTGAAATTCATTTCGGAATTTCCTGTTTTTACAAATTTTCCCTGCGTGAGCTGAACCGTACCTTTTTGTTCGTCGCCTTGAGGACGATAGGTCGGATGCCAATTGATTTTGATAAAGAAACTTCGCGCACCTAAGATGTCTCCAGCAAAGCTGTAAGATAAATCCGACTTATTCCGGAGACACGATAGATAAGCCTCAAGCGCATTCCCGCTCAACCTTGATACAAACATGGTATGCTTCTCGTCATTAGAATAGTCGACATGCAGCAATCTGCTCATGGTCGATGCGACTTTTTTCGCGTTGTTGTAGTCAAAGGCATACCCTTCGTACTTCGCCGCAATCCCCGTGTCGCGCGCCTCAGCTCTGGACGAGAGCATCTTGTCGAGAACTATCAATCTTTGCTGTGTGTCACTCGTCAAATCTACAATATCAGGTTGTAAGGCGGGCAAACAGCTTTCCTGGCTGAGACAAACGTTAGGGACGACTGCGAGAGCTAATGCACTCAAGGCCGTGCGAAACCAGTTATTCATTGCATGCTCCCTAGTTGCGGGTAGCGCCGCCGGTTCAGCGGTTCAATTCGCACACGATTTGAATTGGGAGAACTCCGACACTGGCGCTACTCTACGCGAGCTTATGGTGATGTAGCTGAGTTCGAAGATAACGTTGATGGTGATAGTGTCCAGCCCTCCGCGCCGAGGCATTTCGGCACGGTCCTCGGGGTATCCCCACCCTCTCGGGCCATGAAATATGAAAGTATCACTGTCACTTTCCAACGGCCATTCGTGGATGGCGTCAGGCCCGGAGCGCGACCGCTGGGACGCGGCATCAACTTTTAGATGTTCGTCGACTCTGTGACACCTCTTCCCGATGCACTGAGGTGTGAGAAAATGGCCTCTCTTCAGAGAGAGTCATGACGCCTGGTATCGAATTGCAGGAGAGGAGCGCGGCAACAGGCAGTTCTTGGTGCAAGCCCTGACGGGTACCTCGTGCATTTCGCACAGGATTTGGGAAAGAGATAATCTTCTCGAACGGCGCTTTCGCAGGGCAGCAGCGTCGAGCGGCCCACGTCCGATTTGGGCCAAAGTGACTTCAGGCCAAGTCGCGGCTGCGACGTTGCATCCCATGCAAGGGGCTAATGGTTGCGGCGCACGCTTCGGCAGGTATTACTTCCCGGGACACGCTATGTGCGCTTGAAAATGACGATGCCCGCTTCTGTCATCCACCATTTGAAAATCGTGCGTCTTAGAGTCGATATCCACCGTGTATCGGGTAGCGCTGTTTCCCCACTTTATATTACTGCCGTCGATGCTTTCGGCGGTGACGTAGAAAATTGAATTTTTCGTCCAAATGGGTGCTTCATCATCGTCAAGTGTGTCGCCTTTGTTTGGATCAAAGTCCCAATATCCTGTAGTTCTCCATGTCTCTGAGTTGTGACGCTTATAACTGACGGCCATGCGCACCGGGTGAGTACAACTATTATGGAAATAGATTTGCCTACCGGCATAGCCGATAATTACAGTTGTTGCCTTCGCGTTGGCTGCCTGCTCGATGTCGTGAAAGTCATGGACTGAAAAGGACTGGCGAGAGATAACCAGGCTGGGCACTTTGAGTATATATTCTGCCAAAAACTGCCGGATACCGCCGCGGCGCGCATACTGGAGAACGTGCTCCAGCTCATGAAACATTAGCTCCAGATCATCATAGTCTTGGAGGTCTATATTTCGCGTAAAATATATCTCATTGCCAATTGTGATATGTTTCCCATGGACGGTTTTGACATTCTCCGCATACATAACAGCGCGTAGATCGGTCATTGGATATTGTCGCTGAACAGCCAATACTATCTCGTCCGGGAGGCGTTTCCACCGGCCATGACCTTGACCACGAAGATAGGCAATGTACTGATCAACAATTCCTGCCATTTGCTGGTAGGCGAGACTGGAAAGTATTTGCCCGGGACAGCCAGGCGGGTTGGCGAAGCAGTTTTTGAGTTGCTCCCCGGTAACGGGACCGATACCGGGTCCGCCCGGACCCAGTACACCGCCGGGACCAAGCGGGCTGCCGGGTGCAGTTATGATAGGCCCGGCAACTGGCACCTGACACGCCGCTTTTCGTACTTCGCAGGCGGGATCGTTTCCCCGGTGGCGACACTTTCCAAATGCTGAAACTAGGCAACGCCTACAGTTCTCATTTGGATCGCACGCCGCATATCCATGCGAGCTTGGATAGATGAACAATAAGAAAAGCAACAATATTCGATTGACGCCGCTGCAACTGTGACGCGGCCCGAGTACCGAGAGCCCGCCCATAGGTCGTCCTCCACGGTTTCAGTTGAAGGCCGCATTGGGCCGCAAAACTCTAAGCGAGTGCAATGCAGCAGATTGTCGCTCCTTCTAAATTTTGGCGCGCGGTCTGCTTCAGAACCGCACGTGGGGCTCGAATTACGGACGTTACTCCAGCCAAAAATGGCAATTTGCCATCGATTTCTGTCGGCTATTGGTCAAACCGGAAGCCGGGCAGGCCCGCCGCTCTGCCACGTGCGGTCTACCGCCAGCAGCGGACGTTCACGGCATCGGCGGTCGTGTCAGCTTTGGGCCGATTGTGTTGAAAAAGTCCTGTTTAGCTGATGACTGAAAATTCTCAGGACCGCTGATGCGCCTCACTCGCCGCGATGTGAGGGGGACAAATCAATCAACGCAAAGACGACCACTGCCGCTCGTATCAATTCTACAGAGCTCCGCAGCGGCCGAAACCGCCAACATGCGACACGTGCAAGATTTTCGGAGCCCCGCCATTTTCGAGTTTTTCAACACAATCCCCTCAAGAACAGACATCATCAGCCGGCCCTATCAGGTCCGAAACGTGCCACGAACGGACTCATGCATCGCAACAAATTCGAGGAAATTCATTGGCGCAAATCTGATCTCCAGTGCGACAGGACGTCGGTGGTTTGAAATTGGTTGTCAGGCGTGCAGCTCATCGAGCAACGCGCTGGCCTCCTTCAGATCGAGCGTGTCGAAACCTTCGGTGAACCAGCCGTAGACCGGAGCGAGAAGATCACGCGCCTCATCCCGCTTGCCTTGCTCGCGCCAGAGGCGGGCGAGGCTGGTGGCAGCGCGAAGCTTGAGCAGGAACGCCCCCTGCGCATCGGCGATCTCAAGGGCGGTGCAAAGCGGGCGCTCAGCCTCTTCGGCGGGGCAACGGAGGTTGCCGAGGAACAGGCCCAGAAGCCGGTGGATTTCTGAGGCGTATAGCCCTCGCGTCGGGCCCTCTCCGGTACTGAGCGCGTGATCCACGAGCGCGAGAGCGTCCGTCACACGCCCAGCGTCGAACCGCGCCACAGCCAAGTGAGAACCATAAAACTTTATGCCGGCATTGCCATGCCCGCTCACTATGAAGGGAAACGCCTCTTCCATCATAGCGAGACCGTCCAGCAAGGTAGACCCTTGCGCCTTCGCCCAGCCCATATAATAGCGGCCAAACCAGCCGAAGATCGGAAGATCGAACTTTTCTGCGACCGCCGCCATGCCCTGCACCACCGCCACGCAGCGGTTGCGGTCGCGCGCTACCGTGAAGCCAACTGCCGAAACTCGTTGAGCAAATGCCATGCTCGGCGGGTGAGACAGGGTTTCGGCAAGGGTTAAGGTCTTCTCCGCGGCCCGCTGAGCCTGATCGGCAAACCCATGGAGCCAGAGGGCTACTGCGCGACATCCCAGCGCGCACACGCCCGGATCATGGCCGCCAAAAGCATCCCCAAGGTGGGCGTGCCGTTTTGGGTCGTAGCGCCGTATGCCCTCTCCAGTGGCCTCCAAAATGCGTGACACATCACCACCCCAGAATCCGTCGCCCCAGCGGCAATGTTGGGCCTCGAGGAGAAGGTCGTCGTCGGCGAGCTGCTCTGCGAGGGAGGTCAGTTCTTCGGTCCACTTCCGGGATTGCCCATCACCCATCCGGTTTGCGTAGATCCAAAGACCCCAGGTTGCTCGAAACAGATTGGGCCCATCACCAACCTCGCGTCCAAGGTCACGGGCGCGGTGATAGACCGCTTCAACCTCGGGATTCGTTTCACCAAACGTCATCGTAATCGCCGGTCCGAGTTTGAGCAGTAATGTTAAAGCGCGCCGGGCGCGCTCATCCTTCTGCGGCAAGCGATCCGCTTGCTCGATTGCGGCCCTAAAATGTGCGGCTGCCTCGATATAGGCGGAGCGAGCAGCAGCGCGGTCGCCAGCGCGCTCGAAGTATGTGCTCGCCGCGGCGGCCATACCGGCCACCCGATAGTGGTGGGCCATCACTTCGGGCTGCGCCTCGACCGTCATCGGAAAATGTTCGGCCAATACGTCGGCAATGCGGCCATGGAGATGTTGGCGCTGGCCACGCAATAGGCTTCCGTAGGCCACGTCACGCACGAGCGCGTGTTTGAATAGGTACGTTGCTTGCGGCGGGGTGCCCCGGCAAAACACCAGTTCAGCCGCAGTGAGGCGGCTGAGCGCCATTTGCACCTCCATATCAGTTTTCTGCACGATATGTGCCAGCACTTCGTAAGAGAACTCTCGCCCTATGGCGGCACCGATCTGGGCCACCTCCCGCGCAACGGCGCCGAGGCGATCAAGGCGTGCCATTAGGGAAGCGTGCAAAGTCGCAGGAACAGCAAGCGCGGAAGGAGAGACGCGGTTCAATATGCTTGCCTCGTCGCCATCTCCAACTCTCGCTTCTACAACGGCCTTCGTCAGCTCCTCGACAAAAAGCGGAATGCCATCCGTGCGCTCAATGATCTCCTCGACAATCTCCTCGGGTAGCACATTGGTTCCGGCCACCGATCCCGCCAAAGCGGCACCTTCCCCACGACCAAGACGACTGAGGTTGAGCGTGGTCACATGCGCTTGGCCGGTCCATGGCGGGTGAAATTCGGGCCGGAATGTAACCACCAGCAGAACCGGTAGGTGAGCTACCCGCTCGATGGTCGTATCCAACAACTCAAGCGAGCTGGGGTCGATCCAATGCGCGTCCTCGAAGATCATCAGTACCGGCCGTTGTCGGGCCAGAACCTCAAGCTGGCGGACCAGTGCCTCAATGGTTTTCTGCTTCTTCTGCCTCGCACTCAAATTCAACGGCGGGTAGCGATCACCTGTTGGGACTGACAGTAACTCCGTGAGGAGCTGAACGTCGTTATCATGATTGGGCGACGCGCCGAGCAGTGATGACAGTTTGTTAAGTTTGGCTTCCATTGTATCGTTGCGTTCAAACCCCGCCGCTCGTTCGAGTTGCGATATGAAGGGATAGAGTGTGCTGTCGGTGTGCAACGGTGAGCAGAAGTACCGCAGCGGGATGTACTGCTCCGTTTGAAGCTGTTCCTCGAGCGCCACGATTAGTCGCGACTTACCGATCCCTGGTTCGCCCGACAGCAACACCACACGGCCTTCCGCGCCTGCCGCCTGCCGCCACCGGCGAAGCAGCAGCTCCAATTCTTCGTCCCGGCCCACTAAAGAGGTAAGTTTGGTCTCGTGCTGCGCCTCGAAGCGGCTTGCCACAGAACTCGCCCGCAGCGCTGTCCAGGCCCGCACCTGCCCCGTGATGCCCTTCAAATCGTTTGCCCCGAGGTCCTCAAGCTCGAAGAGGTTGCCGAGCAGTTTCCGTGAGCCTTCGGCGATGACCACCGTGTTCGGCTCGGCGATCCCTTGCAGTCGAGCCGCGAGGTTTGGCGTCTCGCCGACGACGCCGCGCTCCTGCGCTTCACCCGAGCCGATCAGGTCGCCGACCACGACCAGCCCAGTGGCTATGCCAACGCGAGTTTGCAATGAGACAGGAGCCTTCAGCGCGCTGACCGCCGCGATCAGTTCAAGTCCAGCTCGTACCGCTCGCTCTGCGTCGTCCTCATGTGCTCGGGGATACCCGAAGTACACTAGGACCCCGTCGCCCATGTACTTCGCAACGAACCCGCCAAGGCGACGGACGGTCTCGGTGACGCATCTCTGATAGGCCGAAATGATCTCGCGCAAGTCCTCCGGGTCCATTCGCGCGGATAACGCGGTTGAACCAACCAAATCCGCGAACATCACGGAGACTTGGCGGCGCTCTGCGCTGTCCTGTGGTTGTGGGGCCACAGGCGTTGTTGCCGCCTCCGTCGGTTTGGATTGAATTTTCTCAATGCCGTTCAGGTCGGCTATCGCGCGCAACAATTTGCGTCGATCACCCAGAACAATGCCCAGGTCTTTCAGGTCCTGATCGGTTAGTTCGGGAAGTACTGAAAAATCGACGTGGTTTTCGGCAAAGCGCTGCGCATACTCGGACAAGCCGAGCTTTTTGAGCCAATCCGCAATCTGCTGCATGGCGGCCCCCCGAATTTAACGCTATCCGTTCTGGACCGGGAGAACAGAAAGTCTACCACACGCCGCAACATATTACAGCGCCCACACAAGGGTCACATGTCCGAGTTGGGTCAATCGCGTCATTTTGGTCGTTGGCCGACTACTTCCGGTCTTCCCCTGGAAACGGACATCGCCAAGGATGGTCGGCATGTCTCAAAGGTGCCAAGTCCAGACTCATGCACCGCAGCAGACGACGTGCACCCAGCAGCAGTGAAAACGCGATCATGAGGCCGACGACCTTCGGTCTCAGATTGATCACGACGATGAAGTTCGTCGGCTACTCCACGAAAAGGTCAGCCGCTCGGCGCGCTCTCACTGCCGCTTCAAGAACCCGAGCACCTCCCGGTTGAAGTCGGCGGGATTGTCTTGGTAAACGCCGTGCGACGCCTTGGAGATGGTGATCCGCTCGACGCGGGCAAGGCAGAGCTGGAGCCCGTTGAGCATCAACGGAAAGATCCGGGGGCTCACGTCGCCACCGACGAGGAGCGTCGGAGTAGCGATCTTCCGTGCATCGTCGCAGGTGAAGCGCTCGGTGGGGTTAGCCATGGTCGGTTTGAGGGTGTGGACGTTGTCGCGCCGCGCCGCACGGGCAGCGTTCGGCATTCCCTCCCACGTCCCAGGCCCGCGAACCATGTTAATGAAGATCCGCAGCGCCTCATCGGCGTCGCCTTGGTCGAGCCGCTCCAACACCTGCTTCTGAGACTCACCGATACTCGTTAGGATCGGCTTCGCTTCCTCGGCATCGGCGCCGGTGATCAGCCCAGCGAGCCTGGCGGGTTCGACTAGCACCAGGCTGCGCACTAGTTCGGGGCGATCACGGGCCACGAGCAGGGAAATGAAGCCGCCGTAAGAGTGGCCGATCAGGTGAGCCCGCACCAGATTCAAGGCCTGGATCAGCCCGGCCAGATCGGCCGCATGGGTACGGGGCAGATAGTCGGAGCGATCCCCCGTCGAGACGCTGGGATGATGGTGGCGTAGGCTATACGCGATGACGCGATGCCGCTGAGAGAACTCATCCATCTGCGCCTGCCACCAGCGGTAGTCCGAGATCGTCCCGTGCACCATCACCACCGGCGGCCCCTGGCCCATGTCCAGGTAGGCCAACTCGGTACCGCCTACGGCGATGGTTTTCACCTGCGCCTCGGGCCGCTCCGGGATGACGACCAGCAGTAGCGCCAGAAGGGCAGTTCGCAATGTCCATGGCTTCATAGCGAATCTCCTTTTACAGGTGAAAGCTATGACCCAGCGTGACGGGCTCGAAAGGCTCACGGCGACGCGGGGCCATGCCAATCATTCCCTCATTCGATCACGTCGTCGGCGCGGACGAGCAGCGTCGCCGGCTCGCGCCGCCTCGTACAGCCCCCAGGGGGTGCTGCCTCATAAAGCCCGGGGGTCCCGGCGGATACAGCCCGTAAGGAGTGAGGACCGCGCTAGGGTCGGGAGAGGAAACTACCACATGTGCCTTGGCCAATCACGTCAAGAAGCAGCGTGCCGATTTCGCGTTTGGCCTGCGCTGTGAGGACCGCTTGGGTCAAACTCAGAAGTCTGAGTGCGCAACTGGGAAGTCCGCTTTGCCCCCAACAACGGGCACCGTCAGCCAGACCTGTCAGGTTCCGAAAAGTGCCGATACTGTTGCAAAAGCCGAAAGTTGCATCAGTCCGAATTTTTGGTGAAACGTTAAAACGCGAGGCGATCGACGATTCGGATAACCTCAATCGCGTTACCGAAGTCGCCTATTAGTTTAGAATGAGGCGATGAGGTCCCCCAGATCTCTACACGAAAATCGCGCCTGCGGCCCTCAGAATTTTTGACACCTTCGGCAAAACGACTTTTGCAACACAATCTGCCAAGGGCGGAAGTCATCGGCCCCGATTTCAGCTCTAAGAACGGGGCCCCTTCAAGGTAGATCGCTGCAGTAAGGACAAGCAGGCTGGCTCTTCGCCGCTGGCATCCTGGTAGCACAAAGTAGCGTATTCGCTAGACGACCCCGCCCGCAGGGTATAGGGCTTGGCCACCATCGCCCAAAAAAGGCTATGGGCCGGCGATGGCTGAGAGACACGTGCGCTCCCGCCCTTCCTAGTTCCGATTTTTGGTTCTGTTGGAGAAGGCAAGAGAATGGAAGCGAATGATGTCCGGCGTCGAGAATTCCTGGGCGGCACGGCAGCCTTGGCTGGCCTTACTCTCCTCAACGTACCTTTCCCCGCCTGGTCCTTCCCAAGCCGGCCCGGAGAGGCAGTCATCCCCTGGATGGATCAACCGCCGCCGCCGCCTGAACGTTTCTCCCAAGTCGTGCCGAAACAGCTGCGCTGGGAGGAGGTCGATGCCTGGTTGACGCCGAACGACCGTTTCTTCGCCGTCGGCCATTACGGCTTCCCGGCGATCGACGTGCGGGACTGGACGTTGACAGTGACCGGCTTGGTACGGCAGCCGCTGACCCTTACGCGCGATCAACTCATGGCGCTGCCGCGGCGCGATGTCGTGTACACGATGGAATGTGCCGGCAATCGCGGCTTTCCCTTCTTCACCGGCGGTATCGGCACCGCCAGATGGGTTGGCACGCCGCTAGCGCCCCTTCTCGAACAGGCCGGAATCCGTGAGGGCGGTGTCGAGGTGGTGTTCTACGGGGCCGACACCGGCGAAGAGCAAGTGCGCGACATCAAGGTACGGGCGCCGTTCGGCCGTAGTATGTCGATCGCCGACGCAACGAACCCCAATTTGCTCCTTTGCTACGAGATGAACGGGGCGCCTTTGCCGCAGACACACGGCTTCCCGTTACGCCTAATCGCCCCGGGTTGGTACGGCATCGCCAACGTCAAGTGGCTTGCCCGCATCGAGGTGCGGGACACCCGCTATGAGGGCCGCTTCATGGGACGGGACTACGTGACCCTCCGGGAGGAGCAGATCGGTGGCCAGAAACTGGCTGTCGAGACCTCCGTCGGTCGGACGTTGCTCGCGTCGGCGCCCGCCCGCGTGACGCGGCACGATGGCCGCTACCGGATAGTCGGTGCTGCCTGGGGCGGCCCGATCGCTCGGGTCGAAGTGCGGATCGACGACGGTCCTTGGCTGCCGGCAGCCATCGACCGAAGCGAAGAGGCCGAGTTTGCTTGGAAGATTTGGGCGCTGGACTGGGACGGCCCCTTGCCTGGCGAGCACGGCATCACCTCGCGGGCTGTCGACACCGCGGGGCGGATTCAGCCGGCAATGAACGACCCGTCGATCGTCAACAAGCGGACCTACTGGGAGAGTAACGCGCAGGTCACCCGGCGAGTGCGCATCGGCTGAAGCAGTTATGGCGGACATTCTGGCTAGCGCCCGAAGTGCGTGTCGGCGCGCTCGAGCCAAAAGGCCAACGCGATCCTGTTATGCGTGCTGAAACTCGAGGCAATGTCGGCTCAGGGTCAGCAACTGACCTCCGGCGCCGGACGCGCTTGGTCCGCTCCGGCATCAACTACGGATATCGGCGAAATGCGCGGGCGAGTCCGTTTCGTGCCCAATAACCGACATCAGTCTGGGTCAGCATCTCATCTGATCTGTTGTTGGATTTCGAGCGATGTTGCAAGAGCGATCAGTGTCCGGGTAGAGCGCGGCGTTTGGTTGGTCACGGCTGCTCCAAGACACGCGCTGAGTCCGGCAGTCACCGAAAGTTTGTTTCAATAAGCATCCTTCGGAGCCAAACAGGCAAATGGATTGACGCGGCGGGCCAACCGTCGCGGGATTCGGAATTTAGCAGACCTTGCTTGGAAATCGCCTTCACATCATACGAAGGAGCAAGGCTTTCCAACAAGCATCGGCGTCTCAGCGTGCTGCGAGGATGTTGCGAATCACGTAGCGGCTTATGTGCTGGCCAAGATGCAGAGCATCTTCATTTGCGAATCGGAAGTGGGCCCCAGAAAGCATTCGACCTTCAACGCATTCCCGAGATGCTTCGTCAAAGCTGCTGAAATTGCGACTGTATCCAGGTAACCGGGCGCTGGTCGCGGCAAATGGCGTGCTGCGGCCGAATGCACTCTCTAGTATGATTTGAGCGCTTCCGCAGGCAGCGGAGTGGCCTGATGGATATTCCGGGAAGGGCGGCGTGGGCCGTAGCGGCAGCCAGGACTCAGAGGTGGTCAACTCGTTGCCCTCAGCCCAGAGGAGGGCCATGGTTGGGCGCCAGAACAGATAGTGGTACTTTGCTTCGAAGACGGCGACGTAGCTGTCGGCTATGGCGACATTCAATAGTGCCAAGGTCCGATTGCTTTCCCAAAGATCATCGTTTCTCGCAGAGATGAGATTGCGAGCGATTTCGTTGAAGACCCTGAACATTGAAGCATCTGCCCAAAGCATTGCGATCGTGGTCTGCTCGGATGTTCGCACAGTCGAGTTTTTTCCCCCGAGAGTCCTGACCTCTTCGAGTTCGCGCAAATATTTGCCAGAGTTAAGCTTCAAAGGACCCGGGAGCAGATTTCGAAATTGCGAAGGGCTCGTCAGTGCCAGAGGAGTAACCAGGCTTGCGCGTGGAAAAATGGCATTCTGATGCGGTGAATCTGGCGCAGGAACCCAAGCGCCGGGTCCGGAGCCATAGGGGCCGCTCCCGCTCACAAATGGCTCTCCCGTTGCGGTCGCATAATCGAAGTGGTCATCCGCGCGGAGCGCAACAATCTTTGCAGCAACTTCGTCGCCTAGCGCGAGCCCTTCATTCCTGCCGTGCTCATCGGGAATGGTCAGAAGCATCTTGCTGTAGAGCTTGTCCAACGAGGATGCTTGGTCCGGGTAGAGCCGGACCGCTACGCCATGGCCCGCAGCCATGACTGCCGCCCGAGGATTTGCGTCCGGCGAGGAACGATGGACGCCATAAGAATCATAGCGTTGGCTGATTGAATTGAGGGCATCATGCATCGCAAGATACATCAGTGAGGCATTACGGCCCGAAAGGATGACGCCTGGTTTGGCGCTAGACGCTGTGGCTGTCTGCTCGATGATGACACTCCAGTCGGTCACCTCATTCGCGGCGGCGCTTCCGATTGGGGGCCATAAGGCGAAAAGGAGACAACAGCTAAGAAGCGCACCCGGGCTGGGCACGAAGGCCGCGCGCATTGCTAGTGCCACTGTGGGTATCATGACGTCCCTCCCTGACAATTGCACAATCAATCAGCCGGGCGCGCTTACGCACACCCGCGTTGGAATGCGAAATGCTGAAGGACCGGCGAAAAAGGAAGTCGGTTATTTGAGTGCAATGCTTGCCGATGGCACGACTGCTGTCCGTTCAGTCCCGCGAGGATTCGGCATTTCCCGCTTGCGACGACAGCTATTCAAAGAGTACACGATCTCGTGCGTCCTGGAAAGACGTCTGATCTTTGGCCGACTTCCGTTAATGGGATGGTCCGGCCGTGCTCCGGCCCTGCCAGCACGAGAAGCTGGCAAGGGGCGCTCAAGACAAGGAGCACGCCATGTCTCAGAAAATCAACGCAGCGATCGCCGTGATCGGCATCGATATTGGCAAAAACTCGCTCCACATCGTGGGTCATGATCACCGCGGTGCCATCGTGCTGCGGCAGAAGTGGTCACGCGGCCAGGTGGAAACGCGGCTCGCCAACCTGCCGCCGTGCTTGATCGGTATGGAGGCCTGCGTAGGCGCCCATCATCTCAGCCGCAAACTCCAGATGCTTGGCCACGACGCCCGCCTGATGCCGGCGAAGTACGTGCGCCCGTATTCGAAGGGACAGAAGAATGACTTCCGAGATGCGGAAGCCATCGCCGAGGCTGTCCAACGCCCGACGATGAAGTTCGTCGCGACCAAGACCGCCGAACAGCTCGACCTTCAGGCACTGCACCGCGTCCGCTATCGATTGGTCGGTCAGCGTACCGGCGTCATCAATCAGATCCGTGCGTTCCTGCTGGAGCGGGGCATC
>NZ_JADPKF010000062.1:0-24945 GCF_023073815.1 Bradyrhizobium sp. 157
GGGACGACCGCCTCCCAGCAAAGCCGCACGCGAGCGCGCTCTCAAATCGCGCCGTAGCGAGCGTGCGGCTCGATCGGCCGGCCCGTTACCCCATCTACGATTCCGTAATGACGGGAAATTGAAAGCTGTACGACACCCCCGCTCTGGCAAGATGCCGCCATTGTCCGCACAATCCGCATCATTTCGCCACCGGGATTGCCGATGAAACTACGACGTTGCTTTCCGCGTTCCTGCTGTCGTCACTGCCCGCCATCTCACACGCGGCCGAGATCACCGGCATTCCAAAAATCCGCGAGGGCGATCAGCTCCAGATCGGTAATACCCGCATTCGCCTCGGCGGCATTGCCGCGCCTGCCGTCGATCAGCTCTGCCTCAACACGAGGGCTGAGCGCTGGACCTGCGGCGTCGCCGCGCGCGACGAGTTGATCAAGCGCTTCGGCGGCAAGAGTTGGACCTGTCACACCCGCGCCGTTGCGGATCGCCGCGGCCGCATGGTGGCGCGCTGCGAGGCCGACGGCGAGGACATCCAGAAATGGCTGGTGTCGAATGGCTGGGCGCTGGCGCTGACGCGCCTCTCGCGCGACTACGAGGCGGACGAGAAGGCCGCGCGCGAGGCCAAGGCCGGGATGTGGCAGGGCGCGTTCATCGCGCCGTGGGACTGGCGCATCCGCAACAAGAAGACCACCGTTCTCGGCGCAGTCCAGCCGCCGGAGAATGCCCGGGCGGTCCTCTTGGCCTCGGCATCCGGACCGGTGGCGCCTTCGCCCGACTGCACCATCAAGGGCAATGTCAATCGGTCCGGCGAGTGCATCTATCACCAGCCGACGAGCCGCTGGTATGCGAAGATCGAGATGAAGATATCAAAGGGCACGCGCTGGTTCTGCTCGGTCGAGGAAGCCGAAGCCGCCGGTTGTCGGGAGACACGGCGGTAGTGGTGCTCTTCAACCTCGCCCCGCTTGCGGGGAGAGGTCGGATTGCGAAGCAAGCCGGGTGAGGGGGTACAGGTATTTCGGCGATCTTATAGGCGGAGAGAGGCCCCTCACCCCAACCCTCTCCCCGTGAAGAACGGGGAGAGGGAGAAGTCCGGCAACACTTCCCGACCCCCACGAGCGTAACGCGTGCCAGATCAACCAACTGAAAAACGATTGCGGCGGCACCGGCGCGGCGGAATGCGGCGGGCGGCGATGCTCACGCTCGTCGTCCTCGGCGGATACGGCCTGCTCGCCTATCTGGTGCTGCCGGGCTTCTGGACGCACTACGAGCATCAGCGCGGGCTGACCAGCATGCCGATGGTGACGCGCACCGCGCAGGGCATTCCCGGCGATCCCATGAATGTCGGGTTGATCGGAGACCAGCGCGACGTGGTCTGCGCCATGCATGCTGCGGGCTGGTATCCGGCCGACCGGATCACGCTGAAATCCTCGATCGAAATCATCGGCAGCGTGCTGCTCGACAGGCCGTATAAGGAGGCGCCGGTGAGCAATCTTTATTATCTCGGTCGCCGCGAGGATCTCGCCTATGAAAAGCCGATCGGGAGCAGCGCCGACCGCCGCAACCATGTGCGCTATTGGAAGGTGCTGGAAAGCGGCGAGGAAAAGCGCCCGGTCTGGCTAGGCGCGGCGACGCAAGATCGCGGCGTCGGCGTCAGCCGATACACGGCCGCGGTCACGCACCACATCAGCCCCGATCTCGACGCCGAGCGCGCGCTGCTTGCGGCTGATCTGGAAAATGCCGGCATGGTGGAAGCGAAATACCAGGTCACCGGCATCGGGCCGACGATCGCAGGGCGGAACGGCGGCGGCGACGCCTATTACACCGACGGCGAAATCTGGGTGCTGCGGCTGGTCGAGGCTTGCCGGAAGCGCGAGGGACCGGCGGTGACGATTCCGAGCCCGCCGGCGACCGAATTGAAGGACCAGATCTGGCGCGCGATCGCCAATGCGGTAGGGAAATAGGCTGCGCCGTCATGGTTGGGCGCGGAGCAATGAGAGCAATCAACTCTTTTTGCGGCTCTGGATTGCTCCACTGCGCTCGCAATGACGGCTGCGATCCAATATTGTGTCGCCCAGATCTCCAACACTTCGACTTCGCGTATTACCCATAAGGAAAACCAACAAATGACCGTTCGCGCGGGCCGGGAATTTCTGGCCATCCCCGGACCTACCACCATGCCCGACGAAGTGCTGCAGGCGATGCATCGCCCGGCGCTCGACATCTATTCCGACCAGATGCTGGAATTGACCGACAGCCTGCTCGCCGATCTCTCAAAGCTGTTCGCCACCAAAGGCAAATCCTACATCTACATCGCCAACGGCCATGGCGCGTGGGAGGCGACGCTTTCCAATGTGTTGTCGCGTGGCGACAAGCTGCTGGTGCTGGAAAGCGGACGCTTTGCGATCGGCTGGGGGCAGGCGGCGGCTGCGATGGGCGCCGATGTCGAGGTGCTCAGGGGCGACTGGCGCCGCGCGATTCGCGCGAGCGAGGTCGAGGCGCGGCTGCGGCAAGACAAGGACCACACCATCAAGGCGATCGTCGCCGTGCAGGTCGATACGGCGTCCGGCGCCTATAACGACATCGAAGCGATCGGCAAGGCGATCAGATCGACGGGGCATCCGGCGCTGTTCATGGTCGATACCGTGGCTTCGCTCGGCTGCATGCCGTTCGAGATGGACGCGTGGGGTATCGATGTCGCGATGTCCGGCTCGCAGAAGGGCCTGATGACGCCGCCGGGCTTAGGTTTTGTCGCCGCCAACGACCGCGCCCGCGAGGTGCATAAAAAGGCGAACCTGCGTACGCCCTATTGGGACTGGACCGAGCGCGAGGGCAGCGAGCATTACCGCAAATATGCCGGCACCGCGCCGGTGCATCTGCTCTTCGCGCTGCGCAAGGCAATCGACATGCTACAGGACGAAGGACTGGAAAACGCATTCCAGCGCCATCGCCTGCTTGCCGAAGCGGTGCGCCGCGCGGTCGCGGTCTGGAGCGAGGGTCAGGTGATCGGCTTCAACATCGCGGAAGCCAATGAGCGCTCCAATACGGTGACGACGGTGACGATAAACGGCCACGATCCGGCCGCGCTGCAGCGCTACTGCAAGGAGAAATGCGGCGTGGTGCTCGGGACCGGCATCGGCGATTTGTCCGGCCAGGCTTTTCGTATCGCCCATATGGGCCATGTCAATGCGCCGATGATTTTGGGCACGCTCGGCGTCGTCGAGGTCGGCCTCAACGCGCTGAACATTCCCCACGGCAAGGGCGGAACCGAAGCCGCAATCGAGTATCTCGGGGAGAACGTGGGGGCGTAAGTGCCCCCCGCATCTCTTGTAGGATGGGTAGAGCGAAGCGAAACCCATCACTACAGACCACTGGTCGCGGCTGATGGGTATCGCTTCGCTCCACCCATCTTATGGGACCGACACACCGCAGCCCGTGAAAGCGGCACGCGACGTCTCTCACAATGTGAAATCCTGCGCCCGTGCGCAATCGCGTATGAGGCGGACGACATCGTTTCCCAATCCACTCCCTTTCCCATCCCGTTTTTGTACGTATACTTGGCATACCAAGCCGGGCGCTGATCCGTGCAAGAACAAGAGTGGGAGTGAAGCGATTGGCGTCCGTTGATTTGCGCGGCCTGACCAAGCGATTTGGCTCGCTTGCGGTGGTCGATAACGTCTCCCTGAAAATCGATCACGGACAACTGGTCTGCCTCCTGGGGCCGTCGGGCTGCGGCAAGACCACCACGCTGCGGCTGATCGCGGGCTTTCTGGAACCTTCCGACGGCGAAATCCATGTCGGCGAGCGGCTGGTGTCGTCGCGCGCCCGCACGCTGCCGCCCGAGCAGCGCAACATGTCGATGATTTTTCAGAGCTACGCGCTGTGGCCGCACATGACGGTGACGGAGAACATTGTCTACGGCCTGCGCCTGCGCAAACTCGACCGTGACACCATTGCGAAGAAGCTCGCAGCGATCCTCGCCACCACAAAACTCGAGGCACTGGCGCAGCGCTATCCCGGCGAGCTCTCCGGCGGGCAGCAGCAGCGCGTGGCGCTGGCGCGCGCGCTGATCGTCGAGCCGGAGACGCTATTGCTCGACGAGCCACTCTCAAATCTTGATGCGAATTTGCGCGAGGAGATGCGGTTCGAAATCCGCCGCCTGCACGACGAATATCGCTACACCACGGTCTACGTCACCCACGACCAGTCCGAGGCCATGACCACGGCCGACCTGATCGCGGTCATGAACGGCGGCAAGATCGACCAGCTCGGCACGCCCGAAGACATCTACGCACGGCCGGAGTCCGAATTCGTCGCCCGCTTCATCGGCGCCAGCAATGTCATCAAGGGCACCGCGCGCGACGGCAACCATCTTGCCTTCGCGGGCGCGACGCTGAAGGTGGTCGGCGCGCCGCTCACGGCAGGCCAGGACGCCGTTGTCGCGATCCGTCAGCACGATATCGGGCTTTCGACGCAGGCGCCGGCTTCACCAGAGAATGCGATCAAGGCAGTTGTCACGCGGCAGGTCTATCTCGGTGCCAACAGAGACTACATGGTCGAGGTGGCCGACGGCAGCAGTTTGCGCGCCACCACGCCGACCGACACCAACGTGCAAAAGGGCAGCGAGGTCTGGCTGACGCTGCCCCCTGAGCGCTGCCGCGCGCTGAGCCGATAAGCAAGAAACGAGACGGGAGAACGCGATGAGAGGACGAAAGCTTTCAAGACGCGACGTCCTGCAAGGCTCGGCGGCGCTGGCGGTCGGTACGGTATTCGCCTCCCCTGTCCGCGCCCAGGCGCCGGAGCCGGTCGCGATCACGCCGGCATTGGTGGAGGCGGCGAAGAAGGAAGGCAGACTGATCTTTTATTCGTCGATGGACCTACCGGTCGGCGAAAAGCTCGGCAAAGCGTTCGAGGCGGCCTTTCCGGGCGTAACCATCCAGATCGAGCGCTCCGGCTCGGAGCGACTGTTTCAGCGCATCGACCAGGAATTTGCGAGCAATATTCGCGCCGCCGACATCGTCAACTCCTCCGACGCCTCGCACTTCATCAGTTGGAAGAAGAACGGTTGGCTGATGCCGTTCGTGCCCGAGGACGTCGCAAAGTATTTTCCAGAAGGCTATCGCGACCCCGACGGCATGTTCGCGACCTCGCGGATGTGGCTGTCGTCGATCGCCTACAACACCAATCTCGTCAAACCGGAGGACGCCCCGAAGAGCTTTGCCGACCTGCTCGACGCCAAATGGGCGGGCAAGATGGTCAAGGCCCACCCGGCCTACAGCGGCACCATCATGACCGCGACGTTTCAGCTCGTTCGCGAACTCGGCTGGGAATACATGGAAAAACTTGCAAAACAGCGCGTGATGCAGGTGCAGTCGTCGACGGATCCGCCGAAGAAACTCTCGCTCGGCGAGCGCGCCGTGATGGCCGACGGCAATGAATACGGCATCGTGCTGTTGAAGGAAGCCGGCCAGCCGGTCGAGCCGGTGTACCCGAGCGAAGGCACGCCGACGATTTCGGGACCGACCGGCATCTTCAAGACCGCGCAGCATCCCAATGCCGCGAAGCTGTTTCAGGCCTGGCTGCATACGCGCGAGACGCAGCAGTTCTTTGTCGACTTCAGCGCGCAATATTCGGTTCACGCGCAGGTGCAGTCGAAGCCGGGACGGCGGAAGATTTCCGACATCAAGCTGATGAAGGAGGATGCCGAGGGGGTGGAGAAGATGACGGAAGAAATCAAGACGCGCTATGCACGGCTGTTCAGGGTTTGAACTTTCTCTCCCCTCATGGTGAGGAGGCGCCAACGGGTCCGCGCGAAGCGCGGCCCGATGACAGGCTCCGCGCCGTCTCGAACCATGAGGCCAATATCGTGCCATTCATCCTTCGAGACGCGGCTCCGCCGCTCCTCAGGATGAGGGAAACATTTGGCTCGTGAATCGCATGACCACCACCACCAACAACAACCCAAAAACCCGCCTCGACCTCACCCGCCCCATCCTCTGGCTGTTTGCCGCTTTCATGATCGTGCTGATCGTGCTGCCGCTGTCGTGGCTCATGGTTTTCGCATTCACGGACAAGGCGCGGCATCCGACGCTGCAGAATTTCGTCACGCTGTTCACCGACCCCGCTTTCCTCGATCCATTGCTGACGACCGCAATCATTGCCACGACATCTGCGGTGATCTGCTGCCTGGTCGCCGCGCCGATCGGCTGGCTGGTGTCGCGCACGGACATGCCGGGGCGTCAGTTCATCCGCGCGCTGGTGACGGCTTCCTTCGTAACGCCGCCGTTTCTCGGTGCTGTTGCCTGGGAACTGCTGGCGGCGCCCAACAGCGGCATGCTGAACCAGCTCTATCGTCATCTCACCGGCGCCGAAGATCCCTTGTTCGACATCTATTCGCTGACCGGGCTGATCTTTGTGATCTCCTGCTACACGTTTCCATTTGTGTTCGTGCTGGTCGCCAATGCGCTCGACAACATGCCGGGCGAACTGGAGGACGCTTCCGCCATTCTCGGCGGCAAGGCCTGGACCACGGCGCGGCGCGTCACAATTCCCCTGGCGCTGCCAGCGCTGGTCGCCGGCGCGCTGATCGCATTCCTGCAGGCGATGACGCTGTTCGGGTCGCCAGCAATCCTGGCACTGCCGGCCGGCTTCCACACCATGACGACGAAGATCTGGAGCCTGTTCCAGTATCCGCCAAAGCTCGAACTCGCGGCAGCCGCCGCCGTGCCGCTGCTGGTGCTGACGATCCTGCTGCTGCAGGGCCAGAAATTTTTGCTCGGCCGCCGCGGCTACTCCGTGCTCGGCGGCAAATACGGCCCGCCGCGGCCGATCGAAATGGGGCTATGGCGCTGGGCCGCGCTGGCATTCTGCCTCCTCGTGCTGCTTAACCCGGTGTTCCTGCCCTATTTCGCGCTGCTCAACGCGGCGTTCTCGCCGAACGCAACCACGCTGGTGACGCCGTCGACGGCGACGCTGCATAACGTCGTGTTCGTGTTCACCGAATTGTCGTCGACCCAGCTTGCCCTGAAGAACACGGTGATCCTGGGCGCATCGACGGCGACGATCGGCACGATCCTCGCGCTCATGGTCGCCTATGTCACGACGCGCCGCGTGATCGCAAGCCATCGCATGCTCGGCTTTCTCGCGACCGCCCCGGTTGCCGTGCCCGGCATCGTGCTCGGCGTCGGACTTTTCTTGAGCTATACGCGACCGCCGTTCGTGCTCTACGGCACGCTGTGGATTCTGCTGCTGGCATTCCTCACCATCAATTTGCCATCGGCCTATCAGCAATTGCAGGCGGCGTTTGCGACCATTCATCCCGAATTGGAGGACGCCAGCCGCATTCTCGGCGCGACGCGGTTGCAATCACTGCGCCAGATCACCGCGCCCTTGTTGCGCACCGGCGTAATCGCGACCTGGTGCTTCATCTTCATCGGCGTGATGCGGGAGTTATCCGCCGCGATCGTGCTGTTCACCTCGCAGACCAAGGTGCTGTCGGTTTTGATTTACGACCTCAACGAAAGCGGCGACCTCGCTGCGATCTCGGTGCTCGGCATTGCGATGCTGGTGATCACGTTTACGGTAGTGCTCGCGGTCAACCGGATCCCGATGTTCGGCGGCGGCGCCGCGGCGAGGTTGCGGAATGGTTAGATTTATCTGCCCGTCATTGCGAGGAGCGCAGCGACGAAGCAATCCATATTTGTTTTGCGGGCAGATGGATTGCTTCGCTTCGCTCGCAATGACGCTCCCGCATCTGGTAATCCACCACATTCACCACGATATAGAGGCTCTATCCTGGAGCTATACGAGGACCGTGTGACCCAAGCCGCCGCCAAGAAACCTGCCCTCTCGCCACCGACCGCGCCGCGCCGGCCGCACTCCTTCACCAGGCATGGCATCACGGTGACCGACGACTATGCCTGGCTGAAGGACCCGAAATGGCAGGAAGTGCTGCGCGACCACTCGATCCTGGATCCGGATATCCGCAACTATCTGGAAGCCGAAAACGACCACACCGAAAGCCTGCTTGGCCACACCGCGCCCTTGCAGAAGAAGCTGGTCGCGGAAATGCGCGGACGGATCAAGGAGGACGATTCCAGTGTGCCGTCGCCGGACGGCCCGTTCGCCTATTTGCGAAAGTTCCGCGAGGGCGGGCAGCATGAAATGTTCGGCCGCACGCCGCGCGACGGCGGCGATGTCAAAATCGTGCTCGATGGCGACGCCCTCGCCAGGAACCACGAGTATTTCAAGTTCGGCGGCGCGCGGCATTCGCCGGATCATAAATTGCACGCATGGAGTGCCGACACCAAGGGCTCGGAATATTTTTCGATCCGCGTGCGCGACTGGGAGACGGGTACCGACCGCGACGACCTCGTCGAGGAGACCGACGGCGGCATCGTCTGGAGCAAGGATTGTCAAAGTTTCTTCTATGTAAAACTCGACGACAATCACCGGCCGATGCAGGTGTGGTGGCATAAGCTTGGCACCAAGCAGGCTGACGACACGCTGGTTTATGAGGAGCAAGACTCCGGCTGGTTCACCCATCTGCACGAGAGCTCTTCCGGGCGGTTCTGCGTGATCGCCGGCGGCGATCATGAGACGTCGGAACAGCGGCTGATCGATCTCGCCAATCCCGAAGCGCCGCCGCGGCTGGTGGCGGCACGCGAAGAAGGCGTGCAGTATTCAATCGCCGACCGCGGCGATGAATTGTTCATCCTCACCAATGCGGATGACGCGATCGACTTCAAGGTCGTGACCGCGCCGCTCGCTTCGCCCGAGCGCGCCAACTGGCGCGATTTGATCCCGCACCGCGCCGGCATCTATGTGCTCGATGTCGAACTCTATGCCGGCCACATGGTGCGGCTGGAGCGCGCCAATGCGCTGCCGGCGATCATTATCCGCGATCTCGGTAACGGCGAGGAACATGCCATCGCCTTTGACGAGGCGGCGTATTCGCTCGACACCATGGGCAGCTACGAATTCGAGACCACCAATCTGCGCTTTTCCTATTCGTCGATGACGACGCCGTCGGAAGTCTATGACTACGACATGGCGACGAGGGCGCGGGTGCTGCGCAAGCGGCAGGAAATTCCGTCCGGGCACGACCCGGCCGACTATGTCACGACGCGGATCATGGCCGCGTCGCATGACGGCGCGCTAGTGCCGGTCTCGATCCTGCACCGCAAAGATCTGGTGCGTGACGGCAGCGCACCGCTGTTGCTCTACGGCTACGGCTCCTACGGCATGGCAATGCCAGCCTCGTTCTCAACCAACCGGCTGTCGCTGGTCGACCGCGGTTTTGTCTATGCGATCGCGCATATCCGCGGCGGCGCGGACAAAGGCTGGGGCTGGTATCTCGACGGCAAGCGCGAGAAGAAGACGAATTCATTCGACGATTTCGCCGCCGCGGGCCGCGCGCTGATCGAAGCAAAATACACCAGCGCCAAGCGTATCGTCGGCCATGGCGGCAGCGCCGGCGGCATGCTGATGGGCGCAGTTGCCAACCGCGCCGGCGAACTGTTCGCCGGCATCGTCGCCGAAGTGCCGTTCGTCGACGTACTCAACACCATGCTCGACGACACGCTGCCGCTGACGCCGCCGGAATGGCCGGAATGGGGCAACCCGATCGAAAGCGAAAAGGATTTTCAGACCATTTTGTCGTACTCGCCCTACGACAATATCGCGGCGAAGGAATATCCGGCTGTGCTCGCGATGGGCGGCCTGACCGACCCACGCGTTACCTATTGGGAGCCGGCGAAATGGATCGCGCGGTTGCGCGCGACCATGACCGGTGGCGGGCCGGTGCTGCTGCGCACCAACATGGGTGCCGGCCACGGCGGTGCGTCGGGCCGCTTCAACCGGCTCGATGAAGTCGCGATCGCCTATGCGTTTGCGCTGTGGGCGGTGGGGCTGGTGGAGAAGGGCGAGGTATAGCGGTATCGTAGCTCGGATGGAGCGCAGCGAAATCCGGGATCTCGCAAGCGGCCAGACTGACCCGGATTGCGCTGCGCCCATCCGAGCTACAGGGCACGAAGTCACCGTCCGTTCTTCTTCCGCCACTCGGCGAAATCGGTCAGCGTTTGCGGATCGGTCGCGGGATAGAGCCCGAAGATGCCGCGGCCGTTCTGGACCTGCTCGGTGACGAAATCCTCGAACGCGGTCATCTCGACCGCCTCGTCCGCGATCTCGTCGGCCAGATGCGCGGGGATCACGATCACGCCGTCGGCATCACCGAGGATGACGTCGCCGGGAAATACCGGCGCATCGCCGCAACCGATCGGCACGTTGATCTCGATCGCCTGATGCAGCGTCAGATTGGTCGGCGCGCTCGGGCGGTGATGGTAGGCGGGGAAGCCGAGCTTGGCGATCTCGGCGGAATCGCGAAAGCCGCCGTCGGTGATGACACCGGCGCAGCCGCGCTGCATCAGCCGCGTCACCAGAATGGCGCCGGCGGACGCGGCGCGCGCGTCTTTGCGGCTATCCATCACCAGCACCGCGCCAACAGGGCAATCCTCGATCGCCTTGCGCTGCGGATGGCTGCGATCGCGGAACACATCGATCTTATTGAGGTCCTCGCGCGCCGGCATGTAGCGCAGCGTAAAGGCCTCGCCGACCAATACCGGTTGATCGGGGCCTAAGGGGCGCACATCCTGGATCATCTGGATGCGAAAGCCGCGCTTGAACAGCGCGGTGGCGACGGTCGCCGTGGAGACGGTTTTGAGTTTGTTGCGAGTGGCGTCGCTCAGTTTTGTCATTGCGTTCTCACTTTCCTCTTTTCGTCATTCCGGAGCGCTCGCGTCAGCGAGCGAATCCGGAATCTCGCGGTTCTCAGGTGCGCAATTGCGCACCATAGTTCGCGCTTCGCGCGCCCCGGAACGACAGCATCCATCAAACCGCCCCGTGCGCTTCCACATACAGCGCATACACCGAGTGGCAGCTCGTCATGTAGAGGCGGTTGTTCTTCGGGCCGCCGAAGGTGAGATTGGCGCAGCGCTCGGGCAGGCGGATGTGGGCGAGCGGCTTGCCGGCGGGGCTGAACACCATCACGCCGTCGAGATCTTCCGGCTTGCCCTTGAGCTGATAGACCCTGCGGCCGCCGACCTCCGTTGGCTCCGACTGCAGCGCGCCGTTCGAGCCCCAGCCGCACCACAGATTGCCGTCGCGGTCGACACGGAAACCGTCGAGCGCGCCCTGGTCCGCGGCGTCGATCAGCTTGGTCTTGTTGCCCACCGTGCCATCATCGTTGACGTCAAAACTCCAGATGCTGCGATTCGGCGTGCCCTTCCATTCCACGACGTAAAGCTTCTTCTCGTCCGGCGAGAACGCCAACCCGTTGGGATTGAAGATGTCGGTGATAACGGCGGTCAGCTTGCCGTCCTTGGTCAGGCGATAGACGTTGGTGGTCGCCTGCTCGGACTTTTCCTTCTTGCCTTCCCACTCGCCATTGATGCCGAACAAGGGATCGGTGAACCAGATGGTGTCGTCGGATTTCACCACGATGTCGTTCGGCGCGTTCAGCCGCTTACCCTCGAACTTGTCGGCCAGCACGGTGATCTTGCCGTCCTTTTCCGTGCGCGTGACGCGGCGGGTGACCGAATGCTCGCAGGTGACGAGGCGGCCCTGACGATCGCGCGCGTTGCCGTTGGCGTAATTGGCATTGGCGCGGAAGACCGAGGTCTGGTTGGTCTTCTCGTCGAACTTCATGATGCGGTTGTTGGGAATGTCGGAGAACAGCAGATAGCCGCCTTCGGGGAAGTAGGCCGGCCCTTCGGCCCAGCGCATCCCGGTCGAGACCTGTTCGACAGTCGAGGAATAGATCCGGTATTTTGCAAAACTCGGATCGAGGATCTGCACGGCCGGATCGGGATAGCGCTGGTTCGGCGCGAACGGGAAGGATTGCGCGCCGGCGGTGCGGGAGAGCAGTGTCGAAGCAGCGGCGGCGCCGGCTCCTGCGAGCACGTTGCGTCGAGTGATGGTCATTGGTCGTCTCCCCTGTGATGCTTTTGTTTGCTGTCGGTTCATAGACAGTCATTGCGAGGAGCGAAGCGACGAAGCAATCCATTCTTTCTTTGTGCCGTGAGATGGATTGCTTCGCTTCGCTCGCAATGACGGAGAGCTAATAGATCGGCGGCTCGCTGACCGGTGCCCCAAATCCGGTCTCCAGAAAATCAAAATCGCAGCCTTCATTGGCCTGTTTGATGTGGCGGGTAAACATCCAGCCATAGCCGCGCTCGTAACGCGGCTCCGGCGCCTTCCATTCGGCGCGGCGCTTTGCGAGCTCCGCCTCCGGTACATCGAGATTGATGGTGCGCGCGTTAACGTCGAGCGTGACCTTGTCGCCGTTGCGCACCAACGCCAGCGGGCCACCGATATAGGATTCCGGCGAGACGTGCAGGATACAGGCGCCGTAGCTGGTGCCGCTCATGCGCGCATCCGACAGTCGCACCATGTCGCGGACGCCCTGCTTCACGAGTTTCGTCGGGATCGGCAGCATGCCCCATTCCGGCATGCCCGGCCCGCCCTGCGGGCCGGCATTGCGCAGGATCAGCACGTGATCGGCCGTGACGTCGAGATCGGGATCGTCGATCGCTTTCTTCATCGAAGGATAATCGTCGAATACCAAAGCGGGCCCGGTGTGCTTGAGGAAGCGCGGCTCACAGGCGCTCGGCTTGATCACGCAGCCATCAGGCGCGAGATTGCCCTTGAGCACCGCAAGCGCGCCCTCCTTGTAGATCGGATTCTTGACGGTGCGGATAACGTCGTCATTGTAGACTTCGGCCCGCGCGATATTCTCGCCGAGCGTCTGGCCGGTGACTGTCATGGCGTCGAGATGCAGATGCTGCTTGATGCGGCTCATCAGGCCCGGCAAGCCACCGGCATAGAAGAAATCTTCCATCAGATATTTGTCGCCGCTCGGGCGCACATTGGCGATCACGGGCACCTTGCGGCTGGCCTTCTCGAAATCGTCGAGCCCGATATCCTGGCCCGCACGGCGCGCCTGCGCGATCAGATGGATGATCGCGTTGGTCGAGCAGCCCATCGCCATTGCGACCGTAATCGCGTTCTCGAAGGCTTTTCGGGTCTGGATCTTCTCCGGCGTCAGGTCCTTCCACACCATTTCCACGATGCGGCGGCCGCATTCCGAGGCCATACGGATGTGGCCGGCGTCGGCGGCGGGAATCGAGGACGCGCCCGGCAGCGTCATGCCGATCGATTCAGCAATCGCCGTCATGGTGGACGCCGTACCCATCGTCATGCAGGTGCCGTAGCTGCGGGCGATGCCGGCCTCGACGTCGACCCAGTCCTTGTCGGAAATTTTGCCGGCACGCCGTTCGTCCCAGTATTTCCAGGCGTCCGAGCCGGAGCCCAGAGTCTTGCCCTTCCAGTTGCCGCGCAGCATCGGCCCGGCCGGCAGATAGATGGTCGGCAGGTTCATGCTGGTAGCGCCGAGCAAAAGCCCCGGCGTGGTCTTGTCGCAGCCGCCCATCAGCACGACACCATCGACGGGATGGCCGCGCAGCAATTCCTCGGCATCCATCGCCAGCATGTTGCGGTAGAGCATGGTGGTCGGCTTCAGAAACGATTCCGACAGCGACAGCGCCGGCAGCTCCATGGGGAAACCGCCCGCCATCAGGATGCCGCGCTTAACGTCGTCGACACGGCTCTTGAAGTGCATGTGGCAGGGCTGCGCATCCGACCAGGTGTTGAGGATCGCAATCACCGGCCGACCCTTCCATTCTTCCGGCGCGTAGCCCATCTGCATGGCGCGCGAGCGGTGGCCGAAGGCGCGGAGATCATCAGGCGCGAACCAGCGCGCGCTCCGGAGATCCGCGGGGTTCTTCTTGTTGCTCATGACTGCGTACCCCATTTCTGGACGGTGTTGCGCTCGATCGTGCGAAAGATCAGGTTCTCCACGATCAGGCCAATGACGATCACGGTCAACAGGCCGGCGAACACGGCCGGGATATCCAGAAGGTTACGGTTCTCGAAAATGAACCAGCCGAGGCCGCCCTGCCCCGACGACACGCCGAACACGAGTTCGGCCGCGATCAGCGTACGCCAGGCAAACGCCCAACCGATCTTCAGGCCCGTCAGGATCGAGGCGAAGGCTGCGGGAATCAGGATGCGGAACACGTAGGGCAATCCGCGTAGGCCGTAATTGCGGCCGACCATGCGCAACGTGTTCGACACGCTCTTGAAGCCCGAGTGGGTATTGAGCGCGACCGGCCACAGCACCGAATGGATCAGCACGAACACGAGGCTGCCGTTACCAAGGCCAAACCAGATGAGCGCCAGCGGCAGCAGCGCAATCGCCGGCAGCGGATTGAACATCGCCGTGATGGTTTCGAGGAAATCCGTGCCGATCCGGGTCGAGATCGCGAGGATCGTGAAGATGGCGGCGAGCGCAATGCCGGCGGCATAGCCCATGAACAGCACCTTCAGCGACGCCCAGGCACGCATGGGAATGGTGCCGTCGCGCACCTTGTCGAACATCGTGACGATGGTGTCATGGAAGGTCGGAAACAACAGCGGATTATTGAGGACGGTGCCGTAGATTTCCCAGGCGCCCGCGAGGAAGATGATGATCACGGCCTTGCGGACAAAACCGTCGTTCCACAACAGCTCCAGCACCGTGAGCTTGCGCTCGACCTCGGCCGGTATCGCCGCCGTCAGTTCGGCGGCGTCGCGCAGCAGGATTTTTGCCTCGCCCATCGCGCTCCCCTCAATGTGCCGTTGCATGATCGGCGAACAGCAGATCGTGGATCTGTTTCTCCAGCCGGGCAGCACTGCCGTCCTCGCTGGAAAGCCGGTCGACATCAACGACCTCGGCCTTGACCCGGCCGGGATGCGGCGACAGCAGCAGGATTCGGTTGCCGATCTTGATCGCTTCCGCGATCGAATGCGTCACGAACAGGACGGTGAATTTGGTTTCTGCCCAAAGCTGCAGCAATTCGTCCTGGCAGGTGCGCCGCGTCAACGCATCGAGGGCTGCGAACGGCTCGTCCATCAGCAGGATGTCCGGCTCCATCGCCATGCCGCGCGCGATCGCGACGCGCTGCTTCATGCCACCGGATAGCGTGTGCGGATAGGCATCGACGACGCGGGTAAGGCTGACTTTTTCGATATAGGCTCGCGCCCGCGTCTCCGCTTCCTTGCGCGGTAATTTTCGCGTCATCAACAGCGGAAACATCACGTTTTCCAGCACCGTTTTCCACGGCAGAAGCTGGTCGAACTCCTGGAAGATCATCATGCGGTCGGCTCCGGGCTCGGATATTTCCCGGCCGGAGATCCGCATCTTGCCTTCGCTCGGTTTCATATAGCCGCCGACGGCTTTCAACAGGGTCGACTTGCCGCAACCGGAGGGGCCGAGCAGCACGAAACGATCGGAACGATCGACCGTGAAACTGACCCGCTCGGTCGCGGTCACGACCGCGCTCGAGGTCTTGTAGCGCAGCGTTACGTCACTGACGTCGAGAAGCGCGGCCATGTCGATCAATTACCCTTCAGGTCGTGCGCGACCGGCAGGTAATAATCTGTCCATGCCTTGGGCATGGTCTTCAGCGTGCCGACCTTGAACAGGTGGGCGGCGAACTTCATGGTACCCTGCGGCTGCAGGTTCCATTCCATCATGCCGGGCTCCTTCAGCCACGCCAGCAAATCCTCGACGCTGGTCTTGTCACCCGTGACTTCCTTGTAGATATCGACCGCGGCCTTGGTGTCGCTGCGGATCAGATCCTGCGCTTCCTTGGTGGCGTCGCGCACGGCCTGCACGATCTTCGGATTGGCGTCGGCGAATTTGGTGGTGGTGAAGAACTGCGCCTGGCTGAGCGGCCCGCCCATTACGTCCGGCGACGACAGCACCACATGCGCGCCGGGGACGTTCTTGAGTTCGAGGAAGGTGAACGGCGGGATCGCAAAATGATTGCGGACCTCGTGCTGCGCATTGGTCATCGCCACATAGGCGTCGGGATGCCCGAGTTGCACCGTGCTGGCGTCGAGCTTCGACCACTGGTCGGCGCCGAAGATCTCGCTTGCCGCGATCTGCAGCACGATCGCCTGCGTCGAGACCTTTACGGTCGGCACGGCGATCTTGTCGTTCGGACCGAAATCCTTGATCGACTTGATATTCGGATCGCGACTGATCAGCGTCATCGGCTGCGCCGATGTGGCGACGATGCCCTTGACGCCGCCGCGGGTGCGGTCCCACAGCAATAAGAGATTGCCGGTCCCGGTGTTGAGGATATCGACGCTGCCGGCCAACAGCGCGTCGGTCTGTGCGCCGCCGCCGCTCAAGTTGATCCATTTGGTGGTGACGCCTGCCGCGCCGAGGGAAGCTGCGTGCTTCTCGATCAGCTTGCGTTTTTCCATGATGTGCGAAGGCATGTAGAAAATGCCCGGCTGCCGCGACAACGAAATCTCCGTTTTCTGCTGGGCCGCGGCCTGAGAGCCCGGCAGCACCATGGCAAGTGCCGCGACGGCGCCCGCGCAGGCGCTCCACATTCTATTTCTCACTGTGCATCTCCTCCGGCGTTTCATTGACGCTCCGACGGAAATGCACTAATGTATTAGTGCATTTGAAGCAAGCGCCTTTCTGAGGCCGGTTCGTTCGATGGCTGCATCCCAGATTCTTTCTCGCCGGGCCGTCCCGCGTTCCGCCGATCGGCTCGATCGCGATCGTCAGGCCGCACCGCAGGTGTTCGAGCGCCTGCGCGGCATGATCATTTCGCTGGAGCTGCCGCCGGGATCGCCGCTGTCACGCGCCGCACTGGCCGGACAATTCGGGGTGAGTTCGACGCCGATCCGTGATGCGCTGATGCGGCTCGAGGAGGAAGGGCTGGTCGACGTCTTTCCGCAATACGCCACGGTGGTCAGCCGGGTCGACGTGCGGCTGGCGCAGCAGGCGCATTTTCTGCGGCAGGCGGTCGAGCTCGAGATCGTCCGCATAGTGGCGATACGCCATGACGAAGCCTTCGCCGCAGAGCTCCATTCGATTATCGTTCGCCAACAGCAATTCGCGAAAGCTGGCGACTTCGAAAAATTCATGGCCGCCGACAACGAGTTCCATGCCAAGCTCTACGCCGCCACCGACAAGCAGGACATCTGGTCATTGGTGCGCAGCCGCAGCGGACATATCGACCGGCTGCGCCGGCTGCATCTGCCCTCCCCTGGCAAGGCGCAAGATATCCTGCGGCATCACAAGCTGATTGCAAAAGCGATCGAGGCCGGCGAACCCGAAGCGGCGCAGAAGCACCTGCGTACCCATTTGTCGGGCACACTGAGCGAACTTGACCAAATCCGCTCCCGCTATCCGGAATATCTCAGCAACTGATCTCGGCTAACTACACGCATGCGCGCAAGAACCGAATCATACTCGCATGCCCCGGGGTTCCGTCTTTATCTGCCCGGCAACATGCCCATGCCGGCATTTTGTAGCGGCTTTTGACTGCCCAACCGGAACGTTCCTGCCGCGGGAGCAGTTGCGGCAACACGCGGATTCGGCAAAACTCGCAACCTGCCGTTGATTTGATTCCAGCGGGGCCCGGAGAACCTTTTACCTTGGCAAAAATACTCGTCGTGGATGACGATGTGGCGGTCCAGATGGCGGTCCGCCTGCTGCTGGAGCGCGCCGGGCATAGCGTGGTCACCGCCGATGACGGGCGGAAGGGCCTGGCATTGTGCAAGAGCGGAGATTTCGATCTGCTGTTCCTCGACATTTTTATGCCTGGAATGGACGGATTTGAAACCATGCGGATGGTTCGCCAACAGCGGCCGCAGATGCCGATCATTGTCATCTCCGGCCGGCCGATCTCGTCCGAAGCGGACTCGGCTCCCGACTTCCTGACCATGGCGACCAAGCTCGGAGCGATTTCCAGTCTGCAGAAGCCGTTCCGGCCGGCCGACCTTCTGGCTGCCGTCACGGGCTGCCTGGAAGCCGCCGAACGTGGCTCGCCGACACGCCCCGCGGTGTTGCGTCCTCCCCGTAATGCACCATAGCATCCGATTCGTCCGGTGGATTGCCGGAGCGGAGCGGGGCGACCGAACACCGACATGACGCTCACAACCAGGCTAGCCATCGCGATGATTGCGTTGGTCGCGATCGCGGTTACCGCGGTCGGATGGCTGAGCTATCACAACCTGGAACAAGCGCTGCTCCTGCGCGCCCGCGACCGCATCGAGACCCATTCGCGGCAGATCGCGACCGACCTTGAATATTACGCGGCGAGCGCGACCGGAGATGTCACGGGCTTTCGTTCCGCAGCGGCGCTGCATGGATTGGTCCGCGCCCGTAGAGCGGGGGGTACAGATCCGGCCGATGGTGTCTCCGAAAAGGTCTGGCGCGACCGGCTAGCTTCGCGTTTCGCGGCCGAACTCGAAGCCAAGCCAGCCTATGCGATGATTCGGATCATAGGACTTGATGACGATGGCCGTGAGCTTGTCCGCGTCGATCGCGCGGGACCGAACGACACGGTTCGGATCGTGCCTGAAGAGGGATTGCTGAAGAGAAATAATCGCAGCTATTTCCAGGAAACGATGCGGCTCCCTCCTGGACAAATCTACGTCTCACCGCTCGATTTGGGTCGCCGCAACGGACTCATCGAAGAGGTGCACAGGCCGACGCTTCGCATCGCGACGCCGATCTTCTCGGACGACGGCAAGCCGTTCGGCCTTTTCATGGTCAATGTCGACATGCGCCGCGCGTTCGACCGTATCAGAGCATCGGCGTGGCCGGGCGAGACGATCTACGTCGTCAACCGGCAGGGCGACTATCTCATTCACCCCGACCGGTCGCGCGAATTCGGCTTGTTGCTCGGCAAACCCAACGATTGGAAAGCTGACTTCCCGCATCTGGCGCCGCAGGCCGGGGCAAAGCAAGGCAGCGCCGATATCGTTGCGGACCAGACTGGGCGGTCCAACGGGATCGCGTTTGCTCCCGCCGTCCTGGCCGGTTCAGAATGGGTTGGGGTCATCGAGACCACCCCGAACGCTGTGATCATGGCCCCCGCTGCCAGCATCCGAAATACCTCGCTTCTGGTCGGGGCGATCGCGGTGTTATGCGCAGCAGTGCTGGCGCTGCTGATCGCGAGGTCGCTGGCCCGGCCGATTGTCCGCCTCACCGAAGCCGTTCAGGGCGTGGCCAAAGGCAAGGCGGCCATCCCGGTCGATGCGCGCGGCGAGACCGGCGTGCTCGCGCGCGCGTTTGCGCACGCGATCGAGGAGGTCAATGCAAAAACCGCAGCGCTCGAACAGGAGGTTCAGGAGCATCGCCGCACCGTAGCTGCGCGCGATCATCACGCCGAACGGGAACGGCTATTCAGCGCAGCAGTCGAATCCTCCAATGACTCCATCATCACGACGTCGCTCGATGGCACGATCACCGGCTGGAATTCGGCCGCCGAGCGGCTGTTCGGGTACACGGCTACGGAAACTGTGGGCAAGAATATTACCCTTCTCGTTCCAATGGACCGGCTGCCCGAGGTGCATGACACGTTGCGCCGGATCGGCTCGGGCGAACGCATCGAACAACATGAAACCGTCCGCCTGAAAAAAGATGGCAGCCGGATCGAAGTCTCGCTCAGCGTCTCCCCGATCAAGGCTCCCTCAGGCACGACCATCGGCATCTCGAAGGTGGCACGCGACATCACCGAAACCAACAAGACGAGGCAGGTGCTGCGGCAACAGACCGAAGAGCTTCGACGTATCTTCGAGACCTCGCAGGATCTGATCATGGTGATGGATTCCCGGGGAATCCTGGTTCAGATCAGCCCGAGTTGCGAGGCCATATTGGGTTATCGGCCGGAAGAAATGATCGGCCGCAGCGGGGAGGACTTCATCCATCGCGACCACCTTGAGACCTCGCGTCAGGAAATGCGTGCAGCACGGCGCGGGCAGCGCCCGAAGATTTCCGATACCCGCTGCATTCACAAGGACGGACGAGAGGTGTGGTTGTCGTGGCTCGGGACATGGTCCGAGCCGGCCAAGCGCTTCTTCTTCGTCGGCCGCGACATGACCGAGAGCCGCCTGGCACAGGAGACATTGCGCGAAAGCGAACAGCTCGCGCGCGGCATTATCGACACCGCGCTCGATGCCTTCGTGCAGATGGACGATCAGGGCATCGTCACCGACTGGAACTCGCAGGCGGAGAAGATATTCGGCTGGTCGCGCACGGAAGCGGTCGGCACCAGGCTGAGCGAGCTGATCATTCCCGACGCCCAGCGCGATGCGCACAAGGTCGGCCTGGAGCGGTTTCTGCGCACCGGCGAGGCCGCCGTCCTCGGCCGCCGCTTCGAAATCGAGGCGATGCGGCGCGACGGAAAGGAAATCAAGGTCGAGCTCAGCATTACCGAGCTTCGGCGGCGCAACGGATTCGTGTTCAACGGCTTCATGCGCGATCTCACCGACAGGATCGCGGCCGAGGACAGGATCCGGCAGGCCGAGAAGATGGAGGCGATGGGACAGCTCACCGGCGGCATCGCGCACGACTTCAACAATATCCTGACGGTGATCACGGGAACGATCGAAATTCTGACTGACGCCGTCAAGGGCGAACCGCAGCTTGCCGCCATCACGCGAATGATCGACGAGGCGGCCTCACGCGGCGCCGACCTTACCCAGCACCTGCTCGCCTTCGCACGCAAGCAGCCGCTGGAGCCGAAGGTAACCGACGTCAACACACTGATCATCGACACGGCGAAACTGCTGCAGCGGACGCTCGGCGAGCATGTCGAGATCGAATCCGTGTTCGAAGACGAAACATGCCCCGCGATCGTCGATCCCAATCAACTCGCCACCGCGATCCTCAATCTTGCCCTTAACGCCCGCGACGCGATGCCCGATGGCGGCAAGCTCATCATCGAAACCGGCTCTGTCATGCTCGACGACAAATATGCGAGGATACACAGCGACGTCCGGCCCGGTCGCTACGCCATGATTGCGGTGAGCGACACCGGAACCGGCATTCCGGCTGCGATGCTCGACAAGGTATTCAATCCGTTCTTCACCTCGAAGGGACCTGGCAAAGGTACCGGCCTTGGGCTGAGCATGGTGTACGGCTTCATCAAGCAATCGGCCGGCCACATCATGATTTACAGCGAAGAAGGCCATGGCACGACGATCAAGATGTATCTGCCGCCGGCCACGGGGGCATTGCCGGCGATCGAGGCTACACTGGCGCCGGCGGTCGAGGGCGGCCATGAAACGATTCTGGTGGTGGAGGACGACAAGCTGGTGCGCGACTATGTGCTGGCGCAACTGCATTCGCTCGGATACGTCACGCTGGATGCGGCGAACGCGACCGAGGCTCTCGCGCTGGTGCACACCGGCCATCCGTTCGACCTGCTATTTACCGACGTGATCATGCCCGGCATGAACGGCCGCCAACTCGCCGACGAGATAGCGAAGGCCAGGCCCGGATTAAAGGTTCTGTTCACCTCGGGCTATACCGAGAATGCCATTATTCATCACGGGCGACTCGACGAAGGCGTATTGCTGCTCGCCAAGCCCTACCGGAAATCGGATATGGCGATCATGATCCGCAAAGCGCTCGCCGATTGATCGCAACGGCGGCGCCTGGATCGAGCGCAACGCCGCGCCGGATCCGGCCTGCCTGCGATCAGTCTTGATCAGCTTTGGATCAGATCTCTTGGATCAGATTTGGCCCTGTCGCTGGGTGGTCATCACAATGCGAACCAGGTCGGCGGCATTCCGCGCGCCAAGTTTCTTCATGATATTCGCGCGGTGGTCCTCAATCGTGCGCGGGCTGATCCCGAGATGCCGCCCCGCTTCCTTGTTGGAAGCGCCGGCGGTGAACTGCTCCAGCACCTCGCGTTCGCGCCGCGTGAGCGGCTCGCGTCCCGGAAAATGCAGGGCCGCGATGCGCGACGGCGCATTCTGCGCCTGCCGGCGAGCATAGGCCTCGATCGCCTCGTCGAGTCTTGCCACGAGTTCGCTGCCGCGAAACGGCTTTTCGATGAAGTCCAGTGCGCCGCTCTTGATGGCGCTGACCGCCATGGCGATATCACCCTGCCCCGAGATCATGAAGATCGGTGCAGGGTAGTCCTCACCATGAAGCTCTTTCAGAATATCGAGGCCGGATTTACCGGGGATATGCACGTCGAGCAGGATGCAGGCTGGCGTCCGTGTTCGTGCAATCGCCAGCAGCGCGGCGCCGTCGGCGAAACAGATAACCTGATAGCCGGCTGCCGACAGCACCATCGAAAGCGTGTCGCGAACGGCAGGGTCGTCATCGACTACAAAAATCTCCCCGCGGGAGGGGGCTTTTTCAGCCATGTTCCATCGTCCATGCGTGGTTGAATGTGACGCACACTCGGATAACGGTATTCAACACCATACCGGACCGTATTTGTACGGGACCGCAGCTTAACGTACAAGTAGCAACGCACACCTAAAAAGTAACTAAGGAGTGCGCTTATGCAAAATGCAGCAGGCGTCGGCGTTGCGCAGGCGCCCTACGACCCGAATGACGCCTACCACGCCGTGGTTTCGGACCTCGTCAGCTTGGTCGAGCACGTCGAGAACAGCCTGCGGCTGATTGAACAAATGATTGCCAAGGAAGTTTCGCCCGGCGCGCCCGAGAGTTCCACCAACGTCATCATGCTTGACGATGTATATTCCAACTACACAAAGGCCGCGGCCGCGGTGCAGGCCTGCGACTTCAATATTGGCATTGCCCTGCGCTCCCTGCTGGATTCCGGCAATGATGATCCATACGCCGCCAGCCTGCCGGCGCTTTCGCTCGTAGAGGCGTAAGGCCGACACGGCGCCGTCTTGCTGGAGCATACGATGTTCCCTCGCCGCAAATTTTCTCCGGGACTTTCTCGCGCCGTTAACCACCTGCTGCGGTCGCTGCCTGGCGTCCGGCATACCACGCCTGCGCCGGACCCGGACGTTGCCACCACGATGGAGAAGCTGGACGCGACGCTGAACAATATGAGCCACGGCCTTTGCATGTTCGGGCCGGACAATCGCCTGCTGCTATAGAACGATCGCTACGTCAAAATGTACAGACCGGCGCCCGACCGCTTGCGCGTCGGATGCACGCTCGACGAAATGCTCGAGGCCCGCAAGGCGGCGGGCACCGCCTATCGCGACCTCGGACAATACGGGTCGAAATTGCTGAAGGCGATGACCACGCGCAGTCCCGACCTGGCCGCGCGATCGGCCTCAGTGCATTGCCTCTTCAGCCTTTGACGACGCGCCTGACTTTTTCTTGCCGTGCTTGCCTCTCAGGAAGCGGATGTCCATTTCCGTGCCGTTGACGCGAACGAGCTCGCACCGGCGATAGGCGAGGCCGGTCGAGGACAAGAGCAGAAAGAACTCCTTGAGATTGAGGCCCTGAATGGAACCTTCCACGGTCAACAAGGCGTCGGTATCCGAGATCGCGTTGAGCTGGCAGTCCCTGCGCCAGGTCCCGTCGATCGCCATGATGCAGACGTCATAGCCCCTGCTGAACGTGACCCGATCTGCGCCCTTGCCGTCCTCCGCCATCGCTTACCGTCCTGCCATCGCCGCGATTTTTGGCATCAGCGGCCCGCCCTGCGGAGATACCGCCCGCGCACCGCTCGGCCGATAGAGGCCGCGCTTGTCCGGGAACGGCTTGAAGACATCCGTCAGGCCGACGACCGTTTCCGCTGCCCCCAGCACCAGGAAGCCATCGCCTTCCATTGCCTTGACGAGGCGGCCAAAGATATTGATCTTGGTATCCTGATCGAAATAGATCAGGACGTTGCGGCAGAAGATGACGTCGAATGTGCCGAGCTGGGAGAAATCGTGCAGCAGATTAAGCTGGCGATGCTGCACCATGCCGCGCAGCTCCGGGCTGATCTGCCATAGTTCGCCGTTCTGCTTGAAATATTTGACGAGCAGCTGAATCGGAAGGCCGCGCTGCACCTCGAACTGGCTGTAGACGCCCGACTTCGATTTTTCGAGCACCTCCTGCGACAGGTCAGTCGCGATGATCTCGATCCGCCAGCCGGCAAGCGCCGCGCCCATTTCCTTCAGCGACATGGCAAGCGAATACGGCTCCTGACCGGTCGAGCCAGCGGCACACCATATCCTGATGCTCCTGCGGCCGGCGCGCGCCTTCAAAAGCTCCGGCATGATCGTATCGCGGAAGTGTTCGAACGGCACCTTGTCGCGGAAGAAGAAGGTCTCGTTGGTGGTCATGGCTTCGACCACCTGGGCGATGATCGATGACGATCCGCCCTTCATTTTCTGCACGAGTTCGCCGATCCCGGAGACACCGCATTTGCGCGACAGCGGAAGCAGCCGACTTTCGATCAGGTATTGCTTGTCTGCGGACAGGTCGAGACCGGAATGATCCTTCAGGAGCTTACGCAAATACTCATAGTCTGGCGGGGTCACGGGAGCCTCTCAAGGGCAAGCGATAAGATTTAGATCGGGCTCTGTTCCGGGAGCGCGACCAGGCCGACTTCCTGGAATTTTGCCGCGACGATCTCCTTGTCGAACGGCTTCATGATGTATTCGTTGGCACCCGCATGCAGCGCGCGCGAGATATGATCCATGCCGTTCTCGGTGGTGCAGAAAACCACCTTGGGCGCGTCGCCGCCGGGCAGTCTGCGCAAATGGCCGAGGAATTCGTAGCCGTCCATCACGGGCATGTTCCAGTCGAGCAGAACTGCCGTGGGCATGGCGTCCTTGCAGGCTTCGAGCGCCTGCTCGCCGTCCTCGGCTTCGGTAATCTGGAAATCCAATTCTTCCAGGATACGGCGCGCGATCTTTCGCACGACGCTGGAGTCATCGACGACAAGACAGGTTTTCATTTTTGGCCTCCTTGCTTGATGGGCAGCGCTACGCTGCAAGGGTTGTTTTCGGGATGATTTCGAGAACGCGATCGACGTCGAGGACGACCATGAGCTGGCCGTCGAGGCGGTGCACGCCGCCGGCGAGCTTGGCGAAGCGGGAATCCAGGTTGAC
>NZ_JADPKF010000054.1:0-21709 GCF_023073815.1 Bradyrhizobium sp. 157
CCTCAGTGCCGATCCCGTACAGAAGCAAGTGCCCGGCAGGTGGACAGCGCAAAAAGGGATTGACTAACTAAGGCCCGTTACAGAAGCCCGGATGGAGCGAAGCGAAATCCGGGGCTTCTTGCCGAGGGGAAACTGATCCCGGATTGCGCGGAGCCTGTCATCGGGCGCGCATTCGCGCGACCCGTTGGCTCCATCCGGGCTACAAGAACCATCACGCCGTCAGGTCGGCAAATTCCGGGTTTCTGCGCAGATAATCCACGACAAAGCCGCAGCCGGCGATGACCTTGCGTCCGTCGGCGCGGATCAGTTCGAGCGCACCCCTGATCAGCTCAGAAGCGATGCCGCGGCCCCGCAGGGCGCGCGGCGTTTCGGTATGGGTGATGATGACCGCCGCGGGCGTGATGCGATAATTCGCGAACGCGACGGCGCCGTCGACGTCGAGTTCGAAGCGGTTTTGAGTCTTGTTGTCGCGGACGGCGGCCATGCAGCGATTCCCGGATCATTCACCGTTTCATTTAGGGACATGAACCCGCCGAAGCAAACCGGCGACGAACGGACAACTGCCTCGCTGGGGTTTGCTGATATGCTGTCTTGAGCCTGACCGCCAGCATTGCCGGCAGCGCGGTGATATCGGCGCCCGACCGCCTCAACGAGCCGGCTGGTGCAATCGCGAGAGCCTGCAGCGGCTCGGTGCAGCGCAAAGGGGACGCGCGCGCGCACAGGATCTTTGCGGGCGAGGCCTTGCAACCGGGAGCGGGGTTCCTACGTCTTTCGGGTGACATACGCTGCTGAGGCGGCCGGGTCTGGGCTAGGTATCGGAAGTGTTGTGATCGCGGCCGCCGACGTATGCCTCTTTTCAAGGGGAGGTCTCCAATGTCGGGCTTTGGTTTCTTCAGCAAGCATCGCACGTGGGAAGACTGGCTTGGCATGCTCCTTGGCGTGCTGATCGTGATATCGCCGTGGTTTCCCTTCTCCAGCCACGACGTGATGGATGCCGAACGTAGCACCATGATCCTCAATACGTTCGTCGTGGGCATGCTGGTCTTCGGTCTGGCCCAGCTCGAATATGTCGCACTGCAACGTTGGGAGGAGGTGGGGGAGATCGCGCTCGGCCTCTGGCTGGCCGCCTCGCCCTTCATGTTCGGCTACGCCGGCGACGACATGCTTCGGGCCTGGCACATCGCCCTCGGTGGAATCGTCGCCCTGCTGGGGGCCCTTCAGCTCTGGCAGGACTGGCGCTTGAGCGATCAGGACCTGGCCAATCATCCGCAATAATTCAGGAGAGCCCGTCTGCTCCACATGGCTGGCGGGCTCTCGATTCAATCCTAAGACTTGAATGAGACGCTAAACAGGACGCGGACCGATCACGGGCTGCCGTCGACGGCATCCTTGATGTCATCGATCTCCCATTGGCCGACGCAAACCATTTGCGTGGGGCTTATGGACGCAAATGCGTGGCTGGGTCATGGTGATGCCGGTCGGCCGGCCGGGAAGTTATCATGGCCAGTAGCGTCCGACGGCGGATTTGAGCTGACCGCGGGCTTTCTGCTATCGTTGCAATGAGATGTCTATGACTGTTATCCGAAGCGTAATGGTTGATTCCCTGTGACTGAAACGGTGACCATTCCTACCCCGCGCGGCGGTCTGGCGCGGATGTCGCGCCGGGTGATGAATCTGGCGCATATGCTGACCCAGAATGCCCGCCGCCATGGCGACTGCATTGGCTTCATCTGGGGCGATAAATCCTGGACCTGGCGCGAGATCGATGGAGCCGTGTCGGCGCTGGCCGCAGGCCTTGCCGCGCGCGGTATCGCCAAGGGCGACCGGATCCTCGTCCATTCCAAAAATTGCGATGAGATGTTCTGGTCGATGTTCGCGGCCTTTCGGCTCGGCGCGGTCTGGGTGCCGACCAATTTCCGCCTGATGCCGGACGAGGTCGCCTATCTCGCCAGCGCCTCCGGCGCGAAGGGGTTTCTGTGCCATGGCGATTTCCCTGATCACGCTACGGCGGTGGCCAATCCCGCGCTCGAATTCATCTGGCGGATCGGCGAGGGCGGCCTCGGCGAGAAGGCGGTCAGTGATGTGATCGCCGAGCACGCCGGCGCCAAGGTCGAGAATGCGGCGGTCGACTACGACGATCCCTGCTGGTTTTTCTTCACCTCCGGCACGACCGGGCGCTCCAAGGCCGCGGTTCTTACCCATGGGCAGATGGCCTTTGTGGTGACAAATCATCTCGCCGATTTGATGCCGGGCACGACCGAGACGGATGCCTCGCTGGTCGTCGCGCCGCTGTCGCACGGCGCCGGCGTGCACCAACTCGTGCAGGCGGCGCGGGGCGTACCGACCATTCTGCTGCCGTCGGAAAAATTCGACATCGCGGAAGCGTTCCGGCTGATTGAAGCCCATCGCGTCAGCAACATCTTCACCGTGCCGACGATTTTGAAGATGATGGTCGAACATCCGGCGGTCGACAAATACGATCATTCCTCGCTGCGCTTCGTGATCTATGCCGGCGCGCCGATGTATCGCGAGGACCAGAAGGCGGCGCTGAACAAGCTCGGCAAGGTACTGGTGCAGTACTTCGGGCTCGGTGAGGTCACCGGCAACATCACGGTGATGCCGGCCAGTTTGCATGACGCTGAGGACGGTCCGCACGCCCGCATCGGCACCTGCGGCTTCGAGCGCACCGGGATGCAGGTGTCGATCCAGGGCGACGACGGGCGCGAGCTCAAACCGTTCGAGACCGGCGAGATCTGCGTAATCGGCCCCGCTGTGTTCGCCGGTTACTATGACAACCCCGAGGCTAACGCGAAGGCGTTTCGCGACGGCTGGTTTCGTACCGGCGATCTCGGACACATGGACGAGGAGGGATTCGTCTACATCACCGGCCGCGCCTCGGACATGTACATCTCCGGTGGCTCCAACATCTATCCGCGCGAGGTCGAGGAGAAGATTCTCACCCATCCCGCGATCGGCGAGGTGGCGGTGCTCGGCGTGCCCGACCCGTTCTGGGGCGAAGTAGGGGTTGCCGTCTGCGTCGCGCGCGAGGGCGCAGCCGCGGTGAGCGAAGCGGAGCTGGCGGCGTTCCTGGCGCCCAAGGTGCCGCGCTACAAAATGCCGAAGCGCTTCTTCTTCTGGGAGGCGCTGCCGAAATCCGGTTACGGCAAGATTCCGAAGCGGTTGGTCCGCGATGAGCTGGAGGCGAGGGGACTGCTTGAGGCCAAAGCGTTTTCGAGCGAAATGGCGCCCGGTTCGCGTGTGGAAAACGCGTCCAATGACAACGTCTCGAAAACAGGCAGTTGAGCCGATGCGCAGCATCGCGCAGCCCGGGCCGCCCGCGCCCGAGCGTATCCAGTGGGTCGAGGCGCGGGGACGGGCGTTTTCGTTCACGCTTGAAGCGGGCCTGCCGCTGCTCGAGACTGCGCGCCGCGGCTTTGCCGAAGCCGGATTTTCCGGCGGCGTGTTGAGCATGCGGGGAGGGGCACTCGGGCCGTTTGCCTATGTGATGCCGGCGCTATCGAAGACCGGCGCCAATGCCGCGTTCTACAGCGATACGTTTCGGCCCGCCGGCATCACGCGGCTGAAGCTCGGCGCGATGACGCTCGGCGAGCGCGACGGCGCGCCGTTCTTCCATTGCCACGGTCTGTGGACCGAGACAGACGGACATCTGCATGGCGGCCACATTCTTCCCGAGGAGAGCATCGTCGCCGAATCGTTCGCGGTGGAAGCGTTTGGCATCGATGGTGCGATGTTCACGGCCGAGCCCGATCCCGAGACCAATTTCAAATTGTTCGGGCCGGTCGCGTGCGCGAGCACGGAATCCGAGACCACCAGCCGCGCCTTCGCGTTGCGGCTGCGGCCGAACCAGGATTTTGCCGCGGCGCTGGAGACCTTCTGCCGGCAGCACGGAATCCTGCGCGCGCGGATTCACGGCGGCGTCGGCTCCACCATCGGCGCGCAGTTCATCGACGGCCGAACCGTGGTGCCGTTTGCGACCGAGCTTGCGATCAAGGCCGGCGCGATCGCGCCCGGCACCGACGGCATACTACAGGCTGAGCTCGATGTCGCGCTGGTCGATTATCTCGGCGGCATCGCCGAGGGACGGCTGATGCGCGGCGACAATCCCGTGCTGATGACGATGGAGCTGGTGCTCGAGGTGGTGTGACGACGATTCCCCATGACGCGCTGTCATGCCCCGCGAAGGCGGGGCATCCAGTACGCTGCGGCCCATCGCTCAATCGCTGCGCTCTCTGGAATACTGAGTCACCCGCCTTCCGCCTTCGCTCTTTGAGCTACGGCGGACAAGTCGCAGGTGACGACGGTCTGTAGGGTGGGCAAAGGCACGCAGTGCCGTGCCCACCATCTCTCCAGTAGTGTCATCGCGAATGGTGGGCACGCTGCGCTTTGCCCACCCTACGCAGCCACCTCACCTGAAGTGATAGTTCACGCCAAGCTTGATGGTATGAAAGTCGAGCGTGCCGGAATCCAGCGGCAAGCCGCCCAGATTATAGGTCTCGCCGCCGAGGCTGGTGTACATGTACTCGGCCTTGGCCGACCAGCTTGGTGTGAACAGGTATTCGAGGCCGCCACCGACGGTGTATCCCGAGTGGGTCTGGCTATCCGAAAACGTCGTGCCGAGCGCTGAAATCGAGGCTTTGTGGTTGGCCCACGCATAACCGCCCTTGGCGTAGATCAAGGCCGCATCCATCGCGAAGCCGGCGCGGCCGGTCACGCTGCCGAATGAGTTGATCTTGCTTTCCGTCGTGAGCAGGATGCCGCCGATGTCTTCGGTGATGCTGTCCTTGATGCTGGCGCCGGCGGCGTCCACTTCGACACCGAATACGAACTGGCTGCCGGGAAGCTGCCAGTTGTAGCCGATCGTACCACCGCCGAAACCGCCGCTGGCATCGCTATCGCTGCCGCCCCAGCCAAAACCGCCCATCGCGCCGATGTAGAAACCGGACCAGTTGTATGCCGGAGACACCACCGCCGGTGCCTTGGCGTAGGGCCGCGCCGGCATGTCGGCGGCTGAGGCCGCGGTCGCGACCGAAAGAGCCGCACCGGCTAGAAGTAGTCGTTTCATTTTTTGTCCCCTGAAGTTGAACACTCGTATAACCCCCTGCAGGCCGCCATAGCGGACCGATTGCACCGGCATGGTGACGTATCGTTTTCGGAAAGCGGGCGCGAACGCGCCCCAAAGAGCCGTCTGCAAGCGACGTTCGCGCGGATGTGAGAACGTCGCTCGCAGGTTAACCATACGTCATGTATGCCGGCAAAAATTGGACCGAAGCGCGTCCGCGCATTGGCGCGGGCAGGTTGCTATTTCGACAGCAGTGCGGCGACGTGTAGCGTGAGATGTGTTCGCGAGTTGCGCGATAGGCGGCTGCGTTCGCTCGATGTTTGTCCAGTTGCCTATCGCAATGAAGGTAGGACTACGTGAACTCGCAACCCCGGCGAAGGCGGGCAGGACGCGCTACCATCCGGCACAGCTTTGCTTCACCGCCGTTTGCGAACGTGGACGTTGATGTCGAGATCGATATTGCTGACGCAGGTCTGCGTCGTGCGGTGCGAGCGGCCTTCGTGCCAACGGCCCCCGCGCGTATGGGCATTGCTGACATTCGCCAGCTTCAGGCAGCGCCATTGCGGTAGCGGGCCTGAGCTTTCGCCGGCAAATTGCCAGGCGAGCACGACCTCTTCGCCGCTTTTGTTGGTACCGATGATGTGCGGGCACAGTTCGCGGGCGCGGCCGTCATAGGCGCAGACGACCTGCTGCTCGCGGAGAATGGCGTCGCGGAAGAGGGTGTAGGCGGGGCTCGGCATCGGGCGGGGTGCCATCTAGGATTGTACGACATTGTCTGTATAACCCTTACGAATGACTTTGTTCCGCAGGGGCTGCGAGCCATGGCTTACAAACGCAATCGCCCGATCAATCTGCCGGCGCCGTACCTCAAGCGCATCTGGCTCGAGCCGGCGCGGATCACCAACCGAGAGGCCTATCCGTTCTGCCTGCCGCTGCTGCGCGATGAGTTCGAGCTGAGCTTCAATAAGGCGATTACGATCATCGTCGGCGAGAACGGGACGGGGAAGTCCACGCTGCTGGAGGGCATTGCCGTGCTCGCCGGCTATGATGAAGCTGGCGGCGGCAAGGGGTACATGCCGGTCGATCATTCGAAGGCCTTGGAGAAGATGGGCGGAACGTTGTCGACCGCCCTTCGCGCGAGCTGGCTGCCCAAAATCACCCATGGTTGGTTCTTCCGCGCTGAGAGTTTCTTCTCCGTCGCGCGATACCTCGATGAAGCCGCCATCGGGACGCCCGGCCCACCTCCGCCTGATTTCCTCTCCCATTCCCACGGCGAAGGCTTTTTGCGGTTCTTCGAGGAACGCTGCCAGCGCCAGGGCATCTTCATCTTCGATGAACCGGAATCCGCGCTCTCGCCCGCGCGGCAGATCGAGTTTCTGAAACTGATGCGGCGGATGGACCAGATCGGCCATTGCCAGATCATCATGGCCACGCACTCGCCAGTGCTGATGGCTTATCCGAACGCGACGCTGCTGCGGCTGACGAAGTACGGGCTGGAGCCGGTGACGGTGCGCGAGACCGACCACTACAAGGTCCTGCGCGAGTTTTGCGAGGATCCGGACGGGTTCGTGCAGGCGGCGATCGAGGAGTGAAGGCTTGCAGGGTGGTAGCGCCAACGGGTCCCGGCCTGCCGGCCGGCCCGATGATAAACTCCGCGAAACCCACCATTGTGCATCGCGCGGTAACTTTGAAGGGTATCGCTTCCGCCTACGCTCGTTGAGCTTCGGCGGACAAGTCGCTCCACCCTCCTACAGTAACTGCAAACTTTGTCGCAGGCTGGATCACCCAGGCCGGGCCGCTGTTATGCTATTATGTCGACCGAACAAGGGAAAGCAGGGAGGACGCCATGCCTCATACCCTGGTGCCCAGTGATCGCGTCGAGCGCGTGAGCGTCTACGGACGCGACGGCACAAAGCTCGGCTCGATCGAGCGGCTGATGCTCGACAAGGTGAGCGGAACGGTTGCCTACGCCGTGATCAAGACCGGAGGGCTGCTCGGCAGCCACCATCATTGTCCAATCCGCTGGGACGCACTCCGATTTGATCCTGCGCGTCAGGCCTACCAGACCGACGTGACACTGGAGGATCTGCACAATGGCCCGTGCGAGCTCGATGACGACGCCTTCGACTGGGGCGACCGCTCGCAGCCGCATCCGCATTACTGGACGGTGTAACGGCGATCGGAGAGTGAGCTGTAGGGTGGGTAGAGCGAAGAGGCTGGGCAAGTATTTGCCACGGCGGCTGACGCGTAGAACGTCCTTCTTTGGAAGCACGCCGACGGTGGGGGCGACAGAATGTTCTTCATGCCGTCGCGCGCGAGGCCGAATGAATTTTCTACTGCTTTGAGAGCGGGTCGAATACTTGCCCAGCCTCGAAGCGATACCCACCATTCTGCCGCATGCGGCAATTTGATAGGTATCGCTTCGCTCCACCCATCCTACGCGGCTATGCAGCTGCCTCCCCGGCTGCGCCACGAACCAGCCTTCTTTGGCACGAAAATGCGTAAGCGATATCGCCACCGCGCGCCAGCGTGGGGCTAATGAAACCGTGGGGAAACGACATGAGAGTGACGATTGCGAGGGTGGGCGCTGTGGTGGTGGCGCTGGCGGTAATGGGGACCGCCTGGGCGCACGGGCCTACCCGCCAGAAGGTCCGGGAATCGATCGAGATCAATGCGCCGCCGGCCAAGGTGTGGGCGGTGGTCGGCAATTTCCAGGACATGAGTTGGCTGCAGCCGGTCAGCAAGACCGAGGGCGCTAAAGGCAACGAGATCGAGGCCACGCGTCGGTTGACGCTGGCTGATGGCGCGACCGTCGATGAGGAGCTCTACAAGTACGATGCCGAGAAGATGACCTATTCCTATCGGATCACGGCCGTGGACGTGAAGGTGTTGCCGGTCACCAATTACTCCTCCACGCTGACGGTGTCGCCGAGCGCAGACGGCAAGGGCAGCGTCCTTGAGTGGGCGGGCGCGTTCTACCGCGGCTTTCCCAACAACGAGCCGCCGCCGGAGCTGAGCGATGAGGCTGCCGTGAAGGCGGTGAGTGGGCTTTATCGCGCTGGCCTCGAGGCGCTGAAGAAGAAGGTCGAAAGCGGAAGCTGATCGTGCGGGCCATCGTCCTGGCGGCGCTTGCCGCCAGCATCGGCGCAGTATTGATCGAGCAAGGATGGGCCGAAGAGGCGTTCGTCACCAATCAGCTCAGCGAAAATCTGACGGTCGTTGACCTCGCCACCGCGCGGCCGGTCGCGACCATCGCGATCGGCGGCAAGCCCGCGGGCGTCGCCGTCACCCCGGACGGACGCTTCGCCTATGTGACGAGCCCCGATACCAAGGCGCTGACGGTGATCGATGCCGCAGTGCGCCGGGTTGTCGGGAAGATCGACGTCGGCGGTGGTCCGCTCGGTGTTGCGGTGACGCCGGATGGCGCCACCGTCTATGTCGCCGACTGGTACGCCGCAGCGGTGCGGGTGGTCGACCCCAGGGAGCTGCGCGTGATCGCAAGTATCGCGGTCGGCGCATCGCCCTCGGGCCTCGCGGTGACATCAGACGGGCGGCTCCTGCTTTCGGCGGACCGCGATGCCGATAGCGTGTCGGTCATCGACACCGCGACGCGCGAGCGGCGAGCGGTTATCAAGGTCGGGACGCGCCCGTTTGGCGTGACCATCGATGGGGAGGGCCGGCGCGCCTACACGGCCAATGTCGGTTCGAACGACGTCTCAGTGATCGACATCGCGGAGGTGCGCGAGATCGGGCGCGTGAAGACGGGCTTGCGCCCCTATGCGGTCGCACTCGCCCAGGGTCGCGGCTTCGTCACTGACCAATACGACGGCACCGTCACCGTGTTCGATCTCGCCACGCTGGCGCTGGTCAAGCGCATCACCGTCGGCGACTATCCGGAAGGGATCGCGGCGACGGCGGACGGCCGGCAGATCATCGTGGCGAACTGGGAGAGCAACTCGATCAGCGTGATCGATGCGGTTGAGCTGAAGGTGACAGGCGAGATCAAGGTCGGCGACGGGCCGCGCGCGTTCGGGGCGTTTCTCAGGCGGTAGATTCGAGGAGGTGGCGTAGGGCGGTTAGCCGAAGGCGTAACCCGACGCTCTCGCCGAGAGGCGTGGCGGATTACGCTTCGCTAGTCCGCCCCACGAACTAAAACGGAATCTCGTCGTCCAGAATGCGATCTTTCAATGGCAGGGCAGCCGCAGGGAGCGGGACATTGCTTACGACGAACAGGTTTAGAATGTCGTCGCGATCCATGAACATAACTTGGCTGCGCTTCGAGGCATCTAGTCGTTCGCCAAGCCAGTTCCTTGCTGCCTTGGTGATTTCCCCCCTGCCACGATAAATGCGTGATCGACCAAAACTCGGCGACTTGTCTCTGGATCAAAGATCTCTTGTCCGAGCATCATTGTGATCTGATTTAGGATCTCGCCAACGTTGCAGTGCCGCTCTTGCTCATTCCCGCCGCATCGAGCTTGTCGCGTTTGGCCTGCAAACCGAAATACAACACATGTTGGGTAGGAAGCGTGTATCGCATCCAGACATCTTTGCCGTATTCAAGTGCCTTGTCCTTATGGCCCGCAGCGGTGATACGGTGGAAGCCTAACTGACGAAACAAAGGCAATAATACATCTTCGATCAACTCGTCTTCTGAGGCCTTATCGAGAAAGGCGACCAACAATTCGCGGCGCGTGAGTTCGTCCTTTGATAACGGACGATGCGGGTTTGAATTCGATAGATAAACGGCGCGCCTTCACCATTGCCGCAGATCATGTCGGCAATTTCATCGAGGGTACGTTGTCTCCACTTCATCGTCTTCCCAGTTCAACGGGATGGGGGTGAAGTCTACTCCGCGGCCTCGCTCGCGCTAATACTCTTCCTCGGCTTCCCCTCCGCCTTCTTCAGCACCGGCGCCAGAAACTTCCCCGTATAGCTCCGCGGCGCCTTGACGATGTCCTCCGGCGGACCCCAGGCGACGATTTCGCCGCCGCCGTCGCCGCCTTCGGGGCCCAAATCGATCACCCAGTCGGCGGTCTTGATGACCTCCAAATTGTGCTCGATCACCACCACCGTGTTGCCCTGCGCGACGAGCTCGTGGAGCACTTCCAAAAGTTTTGCGACGTCGTGGAAGTGCAGGCCGGTGGTCGGCTCGTCCAGGATGTAGAGCGTGCGGCCGGTGGCGCGCTTTGAAAGTTCTTTGGCCAATTTGACGCGCTGGGCTTCGCCGCCGGACAGCGTCGTCGCCTGCTGGCCGACATGGATATAGTCCAAGCCGACGCGGTGCAGCGTCTTGAACGTCTCGCGGACGCGTGGCACCGCCTTGAAGAATTCGGCGGCTTCTTCCACCGTCATATCGAGCACATCCGAGATCGACTTGCCCTTGAACAGGACTTCCAGCGTCTCGCGGTTGTAGCGCTTGCCCTTGCAGGTATCGCAGGTGACGTAGACGTCGGGCAGAAAGTGCATCTCGATCTTGATGACGCCGTCGCCCTGGCAGGCCTCGCAGCGGCCGCCCTTGACGTTGAAGGAGAAGCGGCCGGGCTCGTAGCCGCGGGCCTTGGCTTCGGGCAGGCCGGCAAACCATTCCCGGATCGGGGTGAAGGCGCCGGTATAGGTCGCGGGGTTGGAGCGCGGGGTGCGGCCGATCGGCGACTGGTCGATGTCGATGATCTTATCGATATGCTCCAGCCCCTCGATGCGGTCGTGAGGGGCGGCGCCTTCGCTGGCGTTGTTGAGTTTGCGCGCGATGGCGCGATAGAGCGTGTCGATCAACAGCGTCGACTTGCCGCCGCCGGAGACACCGGTAACACAGGTGAACAGGCCGAGCGGAATTTCCGCTGAGACATTCTTCAGATTGTTGCCGCGGGCGTTGATGACCTTGATGGTACGCCTGTGGTTCGGCGGCCGCCGCTCGGGGATCGGCACCGATAATTCGCCGGTGAGATATTTGCCGGTCAGCGATTTCGGATTCCGCATGATGTCGGCGGGCGTGCCTTGCGCCACGATATGGCCGCCATGCATGCCGGCGCCGGGGCCGATGTCGAGCACGTAGTCCGCAAGACGGATCGCGTCCTCGTCATGCTCGACCACGATTACGGTGTTGCCGAGGTCACGCAGCCGCTTCAGCGTCTCCAGCAGGCGCGCATTGTCGCGCTGGTGCAGGCCGATCGAAGGCTCGTCCAGCACATAGAGCACGCCTGTCAGCCCCGAGCCGATCTGCGAGGCCAGGCGGATGCGCTGGCTTTCGCCACCGGAGAGGGTACCGGAGGAGCGTGAGAGCGTGAGATAGTTCAGGCCGACGTCGAGCAGGAAGGACAGCCGCTCGCGGATCTCCTTCAGGACGCGCGCGGCGATCTCGTTCTGCTGATCGTTGAGCGCCTTCGGCACACTTTCGAACCATTCGCCGGCGCGCTTCACCGACATTTCCGAGATCTCACCGATATGCTTGCCGCCGATCTTGACGCAGAGCGCCTCCGGCTTGAGCCGATGGCCCTTGCAGGCCTCGCAGGGGATGTCGGAGAAGTATTTGGCCAGTTCCTCGCGCGCCCATTCGCTCTCGGTCTCGCGGTAGCGGCGCTCGAGATTCGTGATGATCCCCTCGAACGGTTTTTTGGTGTCGTAGGAGCGGACGCCATCCTCGTAGGAGAACTTGATCTCGTCGTCGCCGGAGCCGTGCAAGAGCGCTGCCTGCGTCTTCTTCGGCAGGTCCTTCCATTTGGTGTCGAGCGTGAACTTATAAAACTTTCCGAGCGCGGTCAGCGTCTGGATGTAATAGGGCGAGGACGACTTTGCCCACGGCGCAATCGCACCCTTGCGCAAGGTCAATTCTTTGTCGGGAATGACGAGGTCCTCGTCGATGTGCTGCTCGACGCCGAGGCCGCCGCAGGCCGGACAGGCGCCATAGGGATTGTTAAACGAGAACAGCCGCGGCTCGATTTCGGGAATCGTGAAGCCGGAGACCGGGCAGGCGAATTTCTCCGAGAACAGAATCCGTTCCGGCCCGCTCTTGTCGTGGATCTTTGCGGTCTTCTTCTTGTCCTCGGCCGCAGGCGCGCCCGCCGGCGCGTCGGCATATTCGATCACGGCGAGCCCCTCGGCGAGCTTCAACGCGGTCTCAAAGCTTTCAGCGAGGCGCTGGCCGAGATCGGGCCGGACCACGATGCGATCGACCACCACGTCGATATCGTGCGGGAATTTCTTGTCGAGCGTCGGCGCCTCCGACAGCTCATAGAAGGTGCCGTCAATCTTGACGCGCTGAAAACCCTTCTTGAGCCATTCGGCGAGCTCTTTCTTGTACTCGCCCTTGCGGCCGCGCACGACCGGCGCCAGCAGATAGAGCCGGGTGCCTTCGGGTAGCGCCAGCACGCGATCGACCATCTGCGAGACGACCTGGCTTTCGATCGGCAATCCCGTGGCCGGCGAGTAGGGGACGCCGACGCGCGCCCACAAGAGGCGCATGTAGTCATAGATTTCGGTAACGGTGCCGACGGTAGAGCGCGGATTCTTCGACGTGGTCTTCTGCTCGATCGAGATCGCTGGAGACAGGCCATCGATCTGGTCGACGTCCGGCTTCTGCATCATCTCCAGGAACTGGCGCGCGTAAGCCGAGAGCGATTCGACGTAGCGGCGCTGGCCCTCGGCATAGATGGTATCGAAGGCGAGTGAGGATTTGCCGGAGCCGGAGAGGCCGGTGAACACGACCAGCTTGTCGCGGGGAATCTCGATATCGACGTTCTTGAGATTGTGCTCGCGCGCGCCGCGGATCGTTATCGCGCGCGATGCGGAGCCGGCGTTGTGTTGGCGCTTCGCCCTGAGCACTTCATCCATATCGGCATTTCCAGACGCGTGGGAGACGCGCCACGTTGGGCGCGCATTGCCGGGCAAGAACCGGGATCAGGCGCCGATTAAAAGAATGCTGGAACATAGGAAGAACGGCAGGGAATTTCCAGTGCCGCGCGCGAATCATCAACGGATTGTTTGCGGCGTTCTCTTTTTGGCAGCAGCCGTCAGCAGATCGAATCGGAACTGCGCAAAAACAAACGCCTCCGTTCCAGATTTTCGGAACGGAGGCGCAGGCAGTTTCAGCAGGAAACTTTATGCGTTTCGTTTGAGCATGATCTTTTCGGAAAGCCGCTTTGCGCCGACACGGCCCTTCGGGTCCGGATCATGCGCTTAGAAGTGATAGTTCACGCCGACCTGAACGCTGTTGAGGTTGAGCGTTCCCGACGCAAGGCCGCCCGGGACGGCGGCCGTGAAGTAGTTTTGGCTCTCGAAGCTGCGATAGAGGTACTCGGCCTTCACCGACCACTTCGGCGCGAACATCACCTCGACACCAGCACCGAGAGTCCAGCCGGAGTGGATCTTGCTGTCCGATACGCTCACGCCAAGCGCCGACAGCGTCAGACGGTTGTCGGCCCACGCGTAACCACCGGTGCCGTACACGAGGACCTGATCAAACGCGTAGCCGATGCGGCCACGAACGGTGCCCATGTCGCGGATCCGGGTCTCGACCGCGAAAAGCGCCGGGTTGCCCACGGTCGCGCCGACATCCGCCCAAGCGGCATCGGCCTCGACGCCGAGCACGAGGTTGCCGGCCTGCCAGTTGTAGCCGAGCGTACCGCCGGCGAAGCCGCCGCTGATCCCATCGCTGTTTTCCTGGGCGTAGCCGCCCATCGCACCGATGTAGAATCCGGTCCAGGTATTGATCGCGATCGCTGCGGCGGGCGCCTTGGTGTAGGGCCTGGCAGCAAGATCGGCGGCCATCGCGGGCGCCATCCCAAGCGCGATCAGGCCAGTGGTGGTCAGCAGAATCTTCTTCACTTTCTTTTCCTTTCGCGGCTCCAAAGCAACTTTCCTCAGCCGTCAATTCGAGGTTGCTGGGGCATATAGCGCGAAGTTCCCGCAAAATGCTGTCGCGGAAATACCACATGTGGGTCAAAAGCGTGGAGAGAACAACCAGCGCGCGTGACAATTGCGTTGGGCTACAACCAAACAAAAAGGCCGGCGTGAAGCCGGCCTTTCCGTAGTCCCGCGCTGGCGTTGCGATCAGTACTTCGCGACGACCGGGCCGCCCCAGCGATAGTTGACGCGAACGGTGACGATATCGACGTCCTGGCTGATCCGGTCGGTGCCGAAGAAGGCGCCGGCCGTGTCGACGAAGGTGTGGTCGCGGTCCTCCATGAACAGGTGATTGTATTCGACGCCGACCGACCAGTTCGGGGCGAAGCCGAATTCGATGCCCGCGCCGACCACGGCACCCCAACGGGTGTCGTCGCCGGTGGTGGCAACCAGGAGGCCCGTGGGAACATCAAAGATGCGGTAACGATCCGCGGTGACGGCCGCACCGCCCTTGACGTAGAACAGAACGTTGTTGGCGGCGTAACCGACCTGGCCCGTGATCAGGCCGAACGCATCGATGCGCGACTCGTTGCGGAGTGTAGGATCGATCAGGCTCACATTGCTGCCCTGGAAGTCGGCCCAGTTACCCTGGCCTTCAATACCGAACACCCAGGTGCCGGCCTGCCAGCGATAACCGATCTGACCACCGGCGGTGCCGCCGTCTGCGTCATGGCAACCCTCCGCGATGCTGCCGCCGGCGACCGGCAGGAAGTCCCAGCACTTGCGGCTCGTACCCCAGCCGCCGTTGGCACCGATGTAGAAGCCGGTCCAGTCATAGACAGCGGCGATCGGGGCTGGCGGCGCCTTGGTGTAAGGACGCGCAGCGAGGTCGGCCGCCGCCGCGGGTGCGGCGAACGCGATGAGAGCAACTGTAGCTAACAGATACTTCTTCATGATCTATCCCCAATTTTGTCCGCTTCCCGCTAGGCCTGAAGCGTTGTTGTGACGCGAGCACCCGCGCCGCTGGAGAATTCTATAGCGCGACTCGCGCAGAAATGGCGTGTCCCGGATGCAACAGGCGCCAGCCAAGTTTATGGAAGGAAGCTTATGATTTATCTGGTATAATTGGAACCGAGGCGGGAACTTTCGGGTTCCGTTTCGTCTCTTTCGGTTCCCCCGTGAGTTCCCGGGGTTCGCTTATAGATTGCAAAGCCGCAGCCGGGCAGACGGGGGCTGTTTGTGGAACAAAGCTGGAACGCACACGTGGGCGATGCTATATGTGGATAACCGGCGACTTGCCGAGGGATCGCCAAGTCATCGGGGCCTGTCAGTGTATAGGGTCCGGATGTCCGGGAGCGGACGCGGAAACGGACCAGCGACAGGTCAAGAACTGAAGACGGCCGGCACGGAAGCGGGCCGAACCAGTGATTTTTGCCGGCGATATCGAGTGGAGAGCGGCGATGGCGGGAAGCGTGAACAAGGTGATTCTGGTCGGCAACCTCGGCAAGGATCCTGAAATCCGGCGGACACAGGACGGGCGGCCGATCGCCAATCTGAGCATCGCGACATCGGAGACCTGGCGCGACAAGGGCACCGGCGAGCGCAAGGAAAAGACCGAGTGGCACCGCGTGGTGATCTTCAACGAGGGGCTTTGCAAGGTCGCCGAACAATATCTGAAGAAGGGCGCCAAGGTTTACATTGAGGGCCAGTTGCAGACGCGCAAATGGACCGACCAGAGCGGCGTCGACAAATATTCGACCGAGGTCGTGCTGCAGGGCTTCAACTCGAATCTGACCATGCTCGACGGCCGCGGCGGCGGCGGGGGCGGCAGCTTCGGCTCCGACGATTCCGGTGATTTCGGTTCAAGCGGTCCGGCTAGTTCCGCGCCGCGGCGGGCGGTCGCGGCAGGCAGCCGCAATAGCGATATGGACGACGACATCCCGTTCTGAGGCGAAGGCCCTCCGTCGGCCGCATATCTTGCCGCAGCAACGAAGCAGTGATGGTCGGGATCGAACCAGGCCATGACGGAATCGTGCACCTTCAACCCGTTGGCAATTCTCGAAGCTGGCCGACAGCCGTTGATTCAGGCGGGCGCACGCTCAACTTGACAGTGTCAAGATTTAACTTGACAATGGAAAGATTGATACGAGTATGGGCCGCGTGACGCGAGGGCTCGTTTTGGCCGAGCCCGCAATGGCCCGGAGTTTCAGATGTCGCTTGCTCCGTTGCTGGATGCCGCGCCCGCCATACCGGTTCATGCCATGGCAGCGATGGCCGCGTTCGCCCTTGGCGTCGTACAGTTCGCTGCGCCGAAGGGGACGCTGCCGCACCGGACGGTCGGCTGGATCTGGGTCAGCCTGATGGCCATCGTCGCCGCCAGCTCGTTCTGGATCCACGAGATCCGCTTGCTCGGCCCCTGGAGCCCGATCCATCTCCTGTCGATCCTGGTTCTGGCGATGTTGCCGGTCGCGGTCATTGCCGCGCGCGGGCACAATGTGAGCCGTCACCGCAAGACCATGATCGGCATTTTTAGCGGAGGGTTGATCATCGCCGGGCTGTTCACGCTCCTGCCGGGCCGGATCATGCACGCGGTGGTTTTCGGCCCTTAGGCGAAGGCCAAAAACGCCGTCCCGGGCGGGGTCTCTTACGGTCCCCAAACGGCCGCTCGCGGAAGCTGCCGCCGAGCCCGTAAGTCCATGAAAAAACGAGCGGAAAAACAGCTCCGCCTGACAGCTTCGGGGTGGTTATCGGACCCTCGATGCGCTATATGATTCTTAGCTGAGAACTGACTGGATTCCCCTTTGTCCGACAACGAAGACGACAAGCCCGGCGAGCCGCCGGAGCACTCCGACATTCGCCCCGTTTCCATCCTCGACGAGATGAAACGCTCCTATCTCGATTACGCCATGAGCGTGATCGTGGCGCGGGCGCTGCCGGACGCGCGCGACGGACTCAAGCCCGTGCATCGCCGTATTCTCTACGCGATGCACGAAAACGGCTTCGAGTGGAACAAGCCGTATCGCAAATCGGCGCGCACGGTCGGCGACGTCATCGGTAAATACCACCCCCACGGTGACCAGTCGGTCTATGACGCGCTGGTACGCATGGCGCAGGAATTCTCCATGCGCGTGCCGCTGATCGACGGCCAAGGCAATTTCGGCTCGGTGGACGGCGATATGGCGGCGGCCATGCGCTACACCGAATCCCGCCTGACCAAGATCGCGCAGAGCCTGCTCGACGACATCGACAAGGACACCGTCGACTTCCAGCCGAACTACGACAGTTCCGAAAAAGAGCCGACGGTCCTGCCGGCGAAATTCCCGAACCTTCTGGTCAACGGCGCGGGCGGCATCGCGGTCGGCATGGCGACCAACATCCCGCCGCACAATCTCGGCGAAGTCATCGACGCCTGCGTGGCGCTGATCGACAACCCCGCGCTTGCTATCGACGATCTCATCAACATCGTGCCGGGCCCGGATTTCCCGACGGGGGGCATCATCCTGGGACGCCAGGGCATCCGCTCGGCCTATCACCTCGGCCGCGGCTCGATCGTGATGCGCGGCAAGGTGACGATCGACACCATCCGCAAGGATCGCGAAGCGATCATCATCAGCGAAATTCCCTACCAGGTGAACAAGGCCACGATGGTCGAGCGCATCGCCGAACTGGTGCGCGAGAAGAAGATCGACGGCATTTCCGACCTGCGCGACGAATCCGACCGCGACGGATTCCGCGTCGTGGTCGAGCTGAAGCGCGATGCGGTGCCCGACGTGGTGCTGAACCAGCTCTATCGCTTCACGCCGCTGCAGACCAATTTCGGCGCCAACATGGTGGCGCTGGATGGCGGCCGGCCGCAGTTGATGAATTTGAAAGACCTGCTGACGCTGTTCATCGCGTTCCGCGAGCAGGTCGTTACCCGCCGCACCAAGTTCCTGCTCAACAGGGCGCGCGACCGCGCCCACATCCTGGTCGGGCTTGCGATTGCGGTTGCGAATATCGACGAGATCATTCGCGTGATCAGAACCTCGCCCGATCCGAACACCGCGCGCGACACGCTGATGTCGCGCGACTGGCCGGCCAAGGACGTTGAAGCGATGATCACGCTGATCGACGACCCCCGTCACCGGATGGCGCCGGACGGCACTGCGCGGCTGTCGCTCGAGCAGGCCCGGGCTATTCTCGATCTCCGCCTGCAGCGCCTGACCGCGCTCGGCCGCGAGGAGATTTCCGAAGACCTCGACAAGCTCGCGGTTGAAATCGCCGACTATCTTGAAATTTTGCGTTCGCGCGCCCGCGTCCAGGCGATCATCAAGAACGAACTCGCCGAGGTGAAGAACGAGTTCGCGACCCCGCGGAAAACCGTGATCATCGAGCAGGAAGGCGAAGTCGAGGACGAGGACCTGATCCAGCGCGAGGACATGGTGGTCACCGTCTCGCACGCCGGCTACGTCAAGCGCGTGCCGCTCTCGACCTATCGGGCGCAGCGGCGCGGCGGCAAGGGCCGCGCGGGCATGCAGACCCGCGACGAGGACTTTGTGAGCCGGCTGTTCGTGGCCTCGACCCATACGCCGGTGCTGTTCTTCTCCTCGAAGGGCCAGGTCTACAAGGAAAAGGTGTGGCGGCTGCCGATGGCTGCGCCGAACGCGCGCGGCAAGGCGATGATCAACATCCTGCCGCTGGAGCAGGGCGAGCGCATCACCACCATCATGCCGCTGCCCGAGGATGAATCCTCCTGGGGCAATCTCGACGTGATGTTCGCCACCACAAGCGGCACCGTTCGCCGCAACAAGCTGTCCGACTTCGTCGACGTCCGCCGCTCCGGCATCATCGCGATGAAGCTCGGAGAGGGCGAGTCAATCGTGGACGTACAGATCTGCACCGAGCACGACGACGTGCTGCTGACGGCGGCCGGCGGGCAATGTATCCGCTTCCCCGTTACCGACGTGCGCGTCTTCACGGGGCGCACCTCGATGGGTGTACGCGGCATTGCGCTGGCGGAGGGCGATAAACTGATCTCGCTGGCGATCCTGCGCCATGTCGAGACCACCTCGGACGAACGGTCGGCCTACCTGAAGATGCGCCGCGCGGTTGCCGGCGAAACCGCGGTTGAAGAGCCTGTCGATGCCGAGGGTGAGGAGACGTCGGGCTCGCTCCAGCTCTCGCAGGAGCGCTACGCGGAGATGTCGGCCCAGGAGCAGGTCGTGCTGACGGTCTCCGTCAACGGCTACGGCAAGCGCACCTCGTCCTACGAGTACCGCACCACCGGCCGCGGCGGCAAAGGCATCGTCGCCATGAGCGTCAACAACCGCAACGGCAAGCTGGTGGCGTCATTCCCGGTGGAGCACAGCGACCAGATCATGCTGGTCACCGACAAGGGCCAGCTCATCCGCTGCCCCGTCGAGGACATCCGCATCGCCGGCCGCTCGACGCAAGGCGTCATTGTGTTCGATACCGCCGAGGACGAGCATGTGGTGTCGGTCGAGCACATTTCGGAAGACGAGAACGGCGTGAACGGGAATGGCGGCTAACGCCGCTCGGATGACGAAGGGTAGGCCGGGTGAAGCGCAACGAGCGGGTAGCCCGGGTGGAGCGTAGCGCATCCCGGGATCAGCCTATCCGCTAGGAGACTGCTCCCGGGTTCCGCTTCGCTCCACCCGGGCTACGACGCAACATCGCTGGACGCTCACCCCGGCGCGCCGCGTCAGGGCTCCCGTCCGCCGTAAACCAGTCCTTAACCATAGATCGATACGATGTGCTGTGTCCGGGTGGTGACCGTCCGGCCAACGGGAGCGAATACCATGCCCGTCGAGATGCTGACGTATGCTGATCTGGGCGAAAGGCTCAAGATTTCCCCAGAGGCTGCCCGCGCTCTGGTGAAACGACATCGTTGGCCGCGCTCCCGCTCGAACGACGGCAAGACGCTTGTCCAGGTCGATCTCAGCGAATTCACCCATTCCCCAATACCCCGTCAGCCGCAAACCCAGGCCGGTCACCAGGTGGTCACCGCCTTAAGGCAGCGAATTGAGACCTTGCAGACCGAGCTGGCGGAGATGAAGGTGATTGCCAGCGGCCATCGGGCCGACTTTGAAAGAGAATGCGAACGGACCAACAAGCTTTTGGCCGAATTGCTCAAAGTCAGCACGGAAAGCGTGGGAGCCCGGGAAAGGGCAGCTCTGCTCGAAGGCAAGCTGTCGATGCTGACGCAACCTTGGCGACGTCGGCTGGTCGATGCTTTCACCCTTGCTCTACCACAAGTCGCCTCGAACCCCCGCGAGAGCGCCGGCCCGGTTGTCCAGTCACAGAATTGAAGCGATTTGCCAACGTGCCGGGCTCCGCCGCGACTGGCGCAAACTGCAGATCACTCCGGCGTTGCCATATGAAATATGTGGAATGGGCAATGATCTGCTGGTCCCCGCAGCGATAATTGTATGGGGAATGCTTTCGTAGATTCTCGTCGTTCGCTGTTTTGCGCGTTAAGGCCGCTCCCGAGACTTCCTTAGCAGATACAAGCTAAAGCACCTCAGCGCGAACCTGGGCCACGCCGCGGTCCGTTATCCCCAAACCGCGCGCAGCGCCGAGTGAAAGGTCCAGGACGCGGCCGCGAACCCAGGGTCCCCGGTCGGTGATACGAACGACTACAGACTTGCTGCTCGCAAGATCAGTTACGCGAACTCTTGTGCCGAACGGCAGGTTGCGGTGGGCAGCGGTCAGTGAATTCCGATTGAACGAGGAACCACTCGCTGTTTTTCCTTTCGAATATGAATAGTAAGACGCTTTGCCGGAAAACGCCCGGTTGGAAGATCGAGGGGCTGAGCGAACTTCCGGACGACGTGTCGGTTCTCCAGTCGGAGGTTGCTCTAGCGGATTTTGCGTAGTCTGGTCTGGTGCCCCAGGAGCCGGTTCTGCGTGCGCCTTTGGAACGATGGACCATCTATCATTGAAGGTCTGTGCTGCAGCAGAATTTGCATGTACGCCCAACCAGGCCGGGACTGTCGCAATCGCGACTATTCCAAAAAGAAGACGCATGAGCGGCCTCACAAACAAAATAGAAAAACAAATGAACAATGCAAACTCATGATGCTCTGTTCCTGCACATGCGGAAATTCTCGTGGCGGAAAAGGTGAATGAATACCGATGTTTCCTACTATCATATAGTTCGATGGATTAGGCGCACCGCAGCAAGAAGCGCCTATTCGTCGGTATGACCCTAGTTGAGAGTTTGTTGCTCCTGATCCATGGAGACAGCGGTCTCGATGCACCCCATCGCACTCACAAGTGAAGCGCAGATTTAGATCAACCACGACAAGGCGCGTAACCTTGATGGCGCCCCATCAATTGCGCATTGCTTCCGGCCTCACTGCGCGCGCTATCTGCTGTTGGCAATTTTCGGACGTGACGACCCTATGCAAGATCGTCCGCTGTTGAGGGGATTGTGTTGCAAAAGTCGAAAATCGAACAGCACCAAAAATCTCGCGAAAGTTGATTTTTTGACTTCTCTGCTGCTGCGTCCCTTTTCAGCGCCACTACGGAGGTCCGTGATCAATTTTGGATGAAGCGACTTGGCCCCCTCACGTCGCCGCGCGTAAAACGGATCAGCGGCTCTAAGAATTTTCGTTCGCCACCCCAAAAAACTTTTGCAACACAATCGAGGGGATAGCGGACGAAGGCAGGCCGTCCTCTGACTTCCGGTAATGACCCTGGCTGTTCTCTAATTCCGGGCCTGCGGTCAAGACTCTCCACATCCTTGCCGGGTTCATGGTTCTCTCCGCGGTAGGGGCATGCCCTCCGCAT
>NZ_JADPKF010000035.1:0-21040 GCF_023073815.1 Bradyrhizobium sp. 157
TCCGGCATAGTAGTACATGGTCGTCCCTCGATGATGCTTGGAGCGGGCTTGCCCGACTCCGGTTTTTGACACCATCAGTTTGAGGGACGACCGCCTCCCGGCAAAGCCGCACGCGAGCGCGCTTTCAAATCGCGCCGTAGCGAGCGTGCGGCTCGATCGGCCGGCCCGTTACCCCATCTACGCTTGCTGATCAGCGTTTCCGCGGCTTGTCCGCTGACTGGTACATGGAAAGGACATGCCCCTCCGGGTCCTTGATTTCCGCCGACCAGCCGCCCGGCGCGTGACTGACCGGCGTCACGATCGTGACGCCCTTGGTGGCCAACTCCGAGACCATGTCGTCGATGCCGCCCTCCGCGATCTCAAACGTGACAATCGGCGTGTTGCCCGGCCGCGACTCCTGCTTGATGAAGAGCAATTCCACGCCGTTGATCGTCGTAGCTGTCAGCCAGGGATTGCCGGCGCCGTCGTCGTCCATCCGTTGAACCGCCAAGCCAAGCACGTCTCGGTAGAACGCCTCGGTACGGTTGATGTCGTTGACATAGTGGCAGACGGCACCCAGTCGGCACTTCGCGAACATGGATCTACTCCTTCAAATGGTTCGAGCCGCTACCTAGTTGCCGGACGCCCGGCTTTCGTGAGGTGCTTACGACAAAAAGGTGCCCGTCCGGATCATGGCTGGCGAGCACAACGCCCGGCCTCCGGGCTGGCGGCAGAAGTGCGCGCCGAATGATGCCGAAATTGAGGGGGCCGCTGAGCCCGGATATACCGTCCAGCGAGCCACCGCCCTCGGCCCGCCAACGGCGCCGGATGTCGGCGATGCGCTGACGTAAGGCAGGCTCATTCATCCGCAGCAGCCAAAGGATCTCACGCTTGCTGTGGCCCGTCAGAACTAGCAGCGCTGTGGTGCGGAGGTTTGGCGGGAGCCGTTCCACGAACCACACCGGGACCTCCGCGCTCTGGCCGGTGTGCGCGTCCATCAGGGCGGCGCGCTGCTCGCGGGTTCGCCTGCGAACAGCAGTACGCGCATCGAACAAGGCGCGCCTGCGAAGTGCACCGACGAACCACCGGCGATTGGCCTCGCAGGAGAGGTCCTCCCTGCCGGCCTCAACCGCCGCAAGCCAGACCGTCTGAAAAAGGTCCTCGGCTTCCGGCCGCCTGCGGGCCGCACGCTGAGCCTCCCGCAATAGTTGCGAGAATATGCTTGGCGGCACGTTGCTCTCCACATTTCACCAAGGTCTCTGTTATCCCGGGCTGCTTGCGCCAGGGCGCCTAGAATCACAGGAGTTGCATCTGCCCGCCCATAGGACGGAGCGGACGAGGTCCGTGCGCCGCACAGGCCCCTCATCGCGGTTTCCTCCCTTGAGGTTTTCATACCCCCGGAGTACGCGGCGCGGTCATCGTGGGGCCGCCATCCGAAAACCTTTCACAAGAATGGAAGTGACGCTCTGAATTTGTGATGTCTGCTCTTGCGCAAAAAAGCAGACACGGATTCGCGGCTATATCGCGTCGGCTTCGCCTTCGCTCTCTCTCTTAACCACAATGGGCTCTGAAGTTTGCTAAGTCGCTACAGGAACAAAATCATGGTGCCCAGGGGCGGGATCGAACCACCGACACTGCGATTTTCAGTCGCATGCTCTACCAACTGAGCTACCTGGGCATACTCGAAGGCCCAAAGGCCGGGCGAGCGGGCGGTTTATAGAGAGGTCGGAGGGATGTGTCCACCCGGCTTCGCCTTCGGCTTCGCCGGGCGCGGCCCGGCTTCGGACTCGTCCCCAAATATTTGGCGAATCTCGGCTATTCGGCGTCTTCGGGGTCGGTGGGGCGGCCGGGGATGACGTAGCGGCCGGAGAGCCAGCGGTTCAGGTCGACGTCGCGGCAACGTTTGGAACAGAATGGCAGCGTGGCCGGGTCAGCCGGCTTGCCGCAGACCGGGCAGGGCTTCGGCGGCACGGGCGCGCCGGCATCCTTCCCACCGGTATCCTTGGGGCCGTCAACTGGCATTGAGCCAGCCGAACCGGATCGGGAAGCCCTCCCCGCCGAGCAGCGTGACCGATTCGTAGAGCGGGAGGCCCACGACGTTGGTGTACGAGCCGACCATCTTGACCACGAAGGAGCCGGCGATGCCCTGCACGGCATAGCCGCCGGCTTTGCCGCGCCATTCGCCGGAGCCGATATAGGCCTGGATGTCATCTTCGCTCAAACGCTTGAAGCGGACGCGGGTTTCGATCAGGCGCTGACGGAACGCCTCCTTTGGCGTCACCAGGCAGATCGCGGTGTAGACGCGGTGATTGCGCCCCGACAGCAACCGCAGGCACTGCGCGGCCTCGTCGACCAGATTGGCCTTCGGCAGGATGCGGCGGCCGACCGCGACCACGGTGTCGGCGGCCAGGATGAAGGCACCGCGCAGCTCGTCGTCGAGGTGAACGGATTTCAGCGCCGCATCGGCCTTGGCGCGCGCCAGGCGGTTGGCGCAGGCGCGCGGCAGCTCGCCCCGCTTCGGGGTCTCGTCGACATCGGCCGGGCGCAGCGCGTCGGGCTCGATGCCGGCCTGGTTGAGCAGGCTGAGCCGCCGCGGCGAACCGGAAGCAAGAACGAGTTTGGGACGGCCAAGCATGCTGAGTTTGTCGGGAAATGGATTCGGGTGGGATTGCGCGCGCGGAACCTATCGGAAGGCACTCCATTCCACAACCGGGGAACAAGTGTTTGACCGAGCTTTCATTTCTGCCTCGCGAAGATGAAGCTATCGTGTCCCGGACGCGGGCAGCAACGCGTAGCGTTGCTCCGCCGAAGCGGGACCTAATGGCCGACGTGGACCCCGGATCAGCAGCGCACCGCTGTCGCGCTGCGCAGCAGCCGGGGAACGCCGGCCGGCTGCCGGTCTATCCGTTTACGGCCTCACCTTGAATCTCGTGTCCCGGACGCGGTGCAGCGCGTAGCGTTGCTCCGCAGAGCCGGGACCCAAGATCGGCACTGTAGCCGTCATACCCCGCGAATGCGGGGTATCCAGTACGCCGCGGCCTCTCGATCCAATAACCGCCGTCTCTGGAATACTGGATCACCCGCTTTCGCGGGTGACGACAGCCGAGTTTGCGGATCGGCCGCATGGACCCCGGATCAGCAGCGCAACAGTTCGCGTTGCGCAGCATGCGGGGGAACGCCGGCCGGCAGTTCATCCCCGCGACGGCTAGCCGCTCGCCGCGCCGGCCTTGGCGAAGCGGCGACGGATGCGCATCAACAGGCCGTCGCAGACGTCGCGATAGGCGGCGAGCTTTTGCTCGCGGCTGCCTTCCGCGTCGGTCGGGTCCGGTGTCGGCCAGTATTCGACATCGGCGGCATGCGTGCGCGTCAGCTCCAGCGCCTTGTGGTGGGCTTCCGGCGACAGCGTGATAATGAGATCGAAATTGAGCCCTTCCCAATCCTCGAGCTCATCGAACGTGATCGGCTTGTGGCCGGAAATATCCTGGCCGAGTTCGGCCATCACGGCGACCGCGAACGGATCGAGCTCGCCCTTCTTAACGCCGGCGGATTTCACGTAGAGCCCTTGCGGGAACATCTGCTGCAACAGGCTCGCCGCCATCGGCGAACGCACGCTGTTCAGCCCGCATGCGAACAGCACGGCCTGCGGATTGCGCGCGCGGGGCGGCGCCTCCATGCGGTCAGGCTTCTCTTGGGCGGGCCGTGCCCCTTTCGACGGATTTCCCGGTCATGGCTTCTCTTTTACGCATGATCTGATCCGAAAACCGCTTCGCACTTTTCGGGATCATGCGTCCTGCCCCTTCCAGTGCAGCACGCAGATCAGCGTGAACAGGCGGCGGGCGGTTTCGAAATCGACGCGGACCTTGCCCTTCAGCCGCTCCTGCAGCGTGCGCGAACCTTCGTCATGGATGCCGCGGCGGCCCATGTCGATCGCCTCGATCTTGTCGGGCGTCGCCGTGCGGATCGCCTGATAGTAGCTGTCGCAGATCATGAAATAGTCCTTCACAATCCGCCTGAACGGCGTCAGCGACAAGAGATGCGCGACAACAGGCGTGCCATCCTCTTTGCGGATGTCGAACATCAGCCGGTTGCCGGTAATGGCGATGTGCAGCGTATACGGCCCCTGCTCCGTCCCTTCCGGCGCGAACAGGTTCTGCTCGATCAAATCGTAGATCGCGATCGCGCGCTCGTGCTCGATATCAGGACCGGAACGCCCGATCGATTCCTCGTCGAGCGTTACCGCGACGATGCGGTTATGCTGGTCATCGTCTGGCGGCGGCTTGTTCATGGCAAATTGAGGCGCAATCCGACGGAGCGTGAATGGGCATCCAGACCCTCGGCCTTGCCCAAGGTCATCGCGGCGGGCCCCAGCGCGCGCAACTGGTCCGGCCCGCATTTGAGAATCGAGGTGCGCTTCATGAAGTCTAGCACGCCAAGCCCGGACGAAAATCGCGCCGAGCGCGCCGTCGGCAGCACGTGGTTGGAGCCGCCGACATAGTCGCCGATCGCTTCCGGCGTATGGGCGCCGAGAAAGATCGCGCCGGCATTGCGGACTTTCGCCGACAGCGCTTCCGCATCCACGGTCATGATTTCGAGATGCTCGGCGGCGATCGCATTCGCAAGCTCCACCGCTTCGTCGAGCTCTTTCACCATGATGATGGCGCCGAAATCGTTCCACGAGGCCCGCGCGATCTCGGCGCGGGGCAGCGTAGCAAGCTGGGATTCCACCGCGCGCTCGACGTCCGTGGCAAGCCTCGCGCTGTCGGTGATCAGGATCGATTGCGCGCTCGCATCGTGCTCGGCCTGTGCCAGCAGGTCGGCGGCGATCCAGCCGGCGTTGCCGGTGTCGTCGGCAATGACCAGCACTTCCGAGGGGCCGGCGATCATGTCGATGCCGACCTTGCCGAACACCTGCCGCTTGGCGGCGGCGACATAGGCATTGCCGGGGCCGACGATTTTGGCGACCGGCGCGATCGTCGCGGTTCCATAGGCCAGCGCCGCCACCGCCTGCGCGCCGCCGACGCGATAGATCTCGGAAACGCCGCCGAGATCGGCGGCCGCCAGCACCAGCGGGTTGAGCTTGCCGTCAGGCGACGGCACCACCATGACGACCCGCGGCACGCCGGCGACCTTGGCCGGCACCGCATTCATCAGCACCGAAGAGGGATAGGCCGCGGTCCCGCCGGGCACGTAGAGACCGACCGCATCGACCGCGCTCCAGCGCCAGCCGAGTTCGACGCCCAGCGCATCGGTGAAGCGCTCGTCCTTCGGCAGTTGCCGCTGGTGGAACGCCTCGATCCGGTCGCGGGCGAATTTCAGCGCGTCGATGGTGGCGGCATCGCAGGCCTTCACGGCGGCATCGATCTCGGCCGCGGTCACGCGCAGGCCGGAGGCTTCGATGTCCAGCCGGTCGAATTTCTTGGTCGCCTCGATCAGGGCGGCGTCGCCGCGCGCGGCCACGTCATCGACAATCGCCCGTGTGGCGCGCTCGACATCGGCCGAAACCTCGCGCTTGGCGGCGAGGAATTGTTTGAATCGTGAACCGAAATCGGCGCTGCTGGTATCCAGGCGAACGGGCATGGCGGCTTTCTGGGAGAGATCGAAGGCCCCTGCTCAATGGCGCGGCGGCCAAGGGCCGTCAACCCTTTGGGGATGCGGATGGGGCGAATGGCGTTGGGATAACCGTCATTCCGGGGCGATGCGCAGCATCGAACTATGGGGCGCCCCTTGCGCCCCTGAGAATCTCGAGATTCCCCGGTGCGCAATTGCGCACCTGAGGTCTGGTGCTTACGCACCATCCCGGAATGACGCGCCCTACCCCTCCGGCCCCAGCGGCGCTATCGCCAGGTCGCTGGTGCCGAGATCGTCGGTGCCGAGGTCGGTCAGCTCGCATTCCAGGCACTCGAGGTCCAGCCGCAGCGCCTCGCCATGGCTGAACAGCAGAAGCGCGCTGCCGCCGGGGGCCTCGCCTGGGTGGAATTCGATCCCGACCAGTTCCAGCATCGCGGTGGGCCGCTGCAGATCGATGTTGCGCGATTTGCAGGCCAGCACCCGGTCGAAGCGCAACGCCGCGATCAGGCGGCGCGGTTTGGTTCCGCCCGACAGCGTCTGCTCCCAGTCCAGCCGGCTCATGCCGACCACCAGCCGCTTTTCGCCCTGCCGCCAGACGATATCGGAGGCCAGCACGCGAGCGTCCTGCACATGGGCCGATATGACCGCGAGATCGTCGGCATCAAGCGCCATCAATTTGAGCGGGTCCGCCGGCATTCCCAAAAGTCCTCGATCATCCTCTAATCGCTAATGCGCTGGATCAACGCACCGCAGGCCGAAAGTTTTTCCTCCAGCCGCTCGAATCCGCGGTCGAGGTGATAGACGCGGTTGACCATGGTTTCGCCCTCGGCGGCAAGGCCTGCGATGACCAGCGAAACCGACGCCCGCAAATCGGTCGCCATCACAGGTGCGCCGCGCAGTTTGGAGATGCCGTCGATGGTCGCAGTTTCGCCATCCAGCGATATCCGCGCACCGAACCGCGCCAGTTCCTGCACATGCATGAAGCGGTTCTCGAAGATCGTCTCGGTGATCTGCGAGGAACCGCCGGCGCAGGCCATCAGCGCCATCAACTGCGCCTGCAGGTCGGTTGGGAAACCCGGAAACGGCGCGGTCGACACCGTTACGGGACGGATACCCGCGCCATTGCGCGTGACCCGGATGCCGTCATTGTTGACGGTGATGACGGCGCCGGCTTGAACCAGCACGTCGAGTGCCGACTGCAATAGTTCGGGACGCGCGCCGGAAAGCTGCACGTCGCCGCCGGTCATCGCGACCGCCATCGCATAGGTGCCGGCCTCGATACGGTCCGGCAGCACGGTATGGTGCGCGCCGTGCAGCTTCTCGACGCCCTCGATGATGATGCGCGGCGTGCCGGCGCCGGTGATGCGCGCGCCCATCTTGTTCAGGCAATCGGCGACGTCCGTTATCTCCGGCTCGCACGCCGCGTTGGTGATTGATGTCGTGCCCTTGGCCAGCGTTGCCGCCATCAGCGCGACATGGGTGCCGCTCACCGTCACCTTGGGAAAATCGATCGCAGCGCCGCGCAGGCCGCCGGGCGCTTTCGCCACCACATAACCGCCGTCGATGGCAAGTTCAGCGCCGAGCTTTTCCAGCGCCATGATCAAAAGATCGACCGGCCGGGTCCCGATGGCGCAGCCGCCCGGCAGCGAGACCTTTGCCTCGTGCATTCGCGCCAATAGCGGCGCGATCACCCAGAAGCTGGCGCGCATCCGCGAGACCAGCTCATAGGGCGCGGTGGTGTCGATGATATTGGCGGCGGAAATATGCAGGGTCTGGCCCTGATATTGGCCGTCGCCCGGCCGCTTGCCCGCCGCCATGATGTCGACGCCGTGATTGCCGAGAATGCGCTGCAACTGCGCGACGTCGGCCAGCCGCGGCACGTTGTCGAGGATCAGCGTATCGTCCGTGAGCAGCGCCGCGATCATCAGCGGCAGCGCGGCATTCTTCGCGCCCGAAATCGCGATGGTGCCGTTGAGCTTGCTGCCGCCGATAATACGAATGCGGTCCATGGCACCCTCCCTGCTATGCACGCATTATCAGCGCGCGTGTCCGCAGCAGGAGCGGCGATGTTTGCGGCGATTTGATGGGGTGGGACGTTTAGGCCACAGCCGCTGTCATTCCGGGGCGCTCACGTAGTGAGCGAACCCGGAATCTCGAGATTCTCAGGGGCGCAAGGGCGCCCCATAGTTCGATGCTAGCGCATCGCCCCGGAACGACATTCACACTGACGCTACGACCGGATGAACGCCAGCAAATCGGCGTTGATGGTGGCGGCCTCCGTCGTCGGCATGCCGTGCGGAAAGCCCTTGTAGGTCTTCAGCGTGCCGTTCTTCAGAAGCTTCGCCGACAACGGCGCGGAGTCTGCGTAGGGAACAATCTGGTCGTCGTCGCCATGCATTACCAGAACCGGCACGGTGATCTTCTTGAGGTCCTCGGTGAAGTCGGTCTGCGAGAAGGCGACGACGCCATCGTAATGCGCCTTGGCGCCACCCATCATGCCCTGGCGCCACCAGTTCTCGATCACGGCTTCCGACGGCTTGGCGCCCGGCCGATTGTAGCCGTAGAACGGACCCGACGCGAGGTCGCGATAGAACTGCGTGCGGTTCGCCGCGAGCTGGGCCTGAAGTCCGTCAAACACTTCCTTGGGCAGTCCGCCCGGATTGGCCGGCGTCTGCACCATCAGTGGCGGCACCGCGCTGAGGATCGCGGCCTTCGCCACCCGGCTCTCGCCGTGGCGGGCGATGTAATGCACGACCTCGCCGCCGCCGGTGGAATGGCCGACGTGAACGGCGCCTTTGAGATCGAGATGCGCCGTCAACGCCGCGAGATCGTCGGCGTAGTGGTCCATGTCGTGGCCGTCGGCCACCTGGCTGGAGCGGCCGTGGCCGCGGCGGTCATGGGCGATGACCCGAAAGCCGTTGTTGAGGAAGAACAGCATCTGCGTATCCCAGTCGTCTGATGACAGCGGCCAGCCGTGGCTGAACACGATGGGCTGACCCTTGCCCCAATCCTTGTAAAAGATCTCGACGCCGTCTTTGGTGGTGATGGTGGGCATGGGAATTCTCCTCTGGTTACGCCGTTATTCCGAGCACGCGTCATTGCGTGGCAGGAATCCGAATGGTGTTGATGGAGCTTCTCAGGGGCGCAAAGGCGCCCCATAGTTCGCGCTGACGCGCGCCCCGGAATGACGAAATCAGCAAGCTTCACACCGGCCGGTATCGCCGGAGCACGCTGATGATCGCGACGACGAAGAAAATCAGCACGATGCCCTGGACGATGGCGAACGGCGGCTCGGCCGGCGGCACGCTCGGCGCCAGCGCATGCAGCGCCGGCACTTTGAGGAAGGACTGGATCACCAGCACGAATACGTTGAGATAGAGCGAGACCAGCGCGGTCAGCGCGTAGATCCAGCGCCAGGCACCCTTAAGCTTCATGCCATAAAGCGCAAAACAGGCGATCGCCAGCAGCACCAGCGAGAGAATGCCGATCATATGCGACGGCAACAGCTTCTCCGACAGCAGAGGCGGAATCGGAAATCCTGACGCGCTGGTCAGGATCGTGAACACCAGGAAGATCGCGGTCAGGCCCGGCATCCGCTTCGAGCCGAGCATCCCGAACATCACAATGATTCCCGCGACGATGGCGATCAGGCTGATGATGACGTGCACGAGAACAAATGTCGCCAAACTCATACCCAAAATCATGATGCGCCCCTTCGTTGGAAATCATCTAAAGGTTACGACGCGGCGCGAAGAATTTCCACACGCATCGCGTGCGGCCTTCGGCAAGGCAGGCATGTGCGTGAATGAAGACACATCAACATAAATTGTATGATGCACGAAATATTTGCGCTTCTGTCACAAATGACGGCAGCCACACCGTATCATAGCGACGGCTTCGCAGCGTCGGCGAGATAGCCATGCAGCGCGGCGACCACCTGCGCACCTTCGCCGATCGCGCCGCCGACGCGTTTGACCGAGCCGGAGCGCACGTCGCCGACCGCGAACACGCCGGGCACCGAGGTTTCCAGGGGCGGCACCGGGCGTCCCTGATTCTGCTCGGACTGCGCCCCCGTCACCACAAAGCCCGCGCGGTCGAGCGTGACGCCGCAGCCGTCCAGCCAATGGGTCGCCGGGTCGGCGCCGACGAACAAGAAGAGGTTACGGACATCGAAACTGTGCTGTTCGGGCGCCAGACGGCTCTTCCAGCGCACCCGTTCGAGCGATCCATCGCCGCCGCCTTCGACCGCAATCACCTCGGCGTTGAAGATCAGTTCGATGTTGGGCGCCGCCTCGATCCGCTCGATCAGGTAGCGCGACATGCTGGCGCCCAGCCCGCCGCCGCGGATGATCATGTAGACCTTGCGCGCATGGCCGGAGAGAAACACCGCGGCCTGGCCTGCGGAATTGCCGCCGCCGACCAGCACGACATCCTGGCCCACGCACAGCTTGGCCTCGATTGGCGAGGCCCAGTACCAGACGCCGCGGCCTTCGAATGCGTCGAGATTTTCGATCTCCGGCCGCCGGTAACGCGCCCCGCTCGCCACCACGATGGATTTCGCGCGCAGCGACTGCCCGCATTCGGTAGCCAGCGCGAACACGCCGTCGCGCTGCGAGCAATCCAGCGACCTCACCGAAACCGGAATCAGCATCTCGGCGCCGAACTTTTGCGCCTGGTTGTAGGCGCGCCCCGCGAGCGCCTGCCCCGAGATGCCGGTCGGAAAGCCCAGATAGTTTTCGATGCGCGCACTGGCGCCGGCCTGGCCGCCGAACGCCCGGGCGTCGAATACCGCCACCGACAATCCTTCGGAGGCGGCATAGACCGCCGTGGCGAGACCGGCGGGACCGCCGCCGACCACCGCCACATCATAGAGCCTCTCATGCGCATGGTTGGTGATCATGCCAACCGCCAGCGCCAGCGACGTCTCCGACGGATTGCGCAGCACGGTACCATCAGGACAAACCACCAGCGGCAGATCGGCCCGCGAGGCCGCATAGCGCGCGACGAGATCGGCCGCGTCCTTGTCGGTCGCGGGATCGAGCACGTGGTGCGGCTGGCCGTTGCGCGCCAGGAAATTCTGCAAGCGCGCGGTATCGCCGAGAGAGGGCGAGCCGATCAGCACCGGCCCGCCGACGCCGCCCTGGATCAGGCTGACCCGGCGCAGGATCAGCGCGCGCATGATGCGCTCGCCGAGTTCGGCTTCGGCGACCAGCAGCGCGCGCAACTGGTCCGGCGGGATCAGCAGCGTTTCGACATCGCCCTCGGCATGGCCATCGACCAGCGCGACGCGGCCGGAAAGCTGACCGATCTCGGCCAGAAATTGTCCCGGGCCTTGATCGATGACGGGCGTGATGTGGCCGAGGCCGTCGCGCTGGGTGATCGCGACTGTGCCCGACAGCACCACGAACATGCCGGGACCGACCTTGCCGGTCTCGAATAGGGTCTCGCCGTCCCTATACGTCCGAAGCTCCCCGAACCGGCGCATGCGCGCGATTTCGTGATCGGTGAGCGCCGGGAATGTCTGTTCGTAACGTGGAAACGCGATGGAAGCCGCGCCGGTCGCCGGACCGGCCGTGATGTCTGCACTCATGATCGCCACCCAAGGACAACAACTGCGCAAAGAACTGTCGAGCCGCCCGGCGAGCGATCGGGGATTCCCCTCTACGCTATTGGCCCGGCTTTTCTCCGCTGGCGTCATCTAGGGACGCATTGGGGCTTTCGGAAGACACGCCGCCATCACTGCGCGCGCGCGCCTGCGACTTCCGCCGCTTGAGATTTTCGCGCAGCGCCAGCTTGAGCCGGTCGCGTCGTGAATCCTTCACATCCGCAGCCGTCTTCCCGGCGCCCTTGCCTTGATCACCCGTCATCGTCAGTCCGCCGAATATGCCTTGGTCGAAACGGCGTCAGCGACGCCGCTGGCTCGAAGATAGTCCGTTTTGATCCGCCATGCCGCAACCGCGGCGGCTCGCCAGACGCCGCCCCCGAACCGCCGCGGCAAGTAGCGGAATCCAGGATTCGGCCGCTTAAGGCGAGGTCGGGAACCGGAGTAAGGCCAGAAGTTTCCCAATTACCGAGAGTCCCGATGCGTCGGCGCCGATTTTTACCTCATTTTGGTGCTCTCCGAGCCTGCCCGCGCGCTTGCACCAGAAGGGCCCTTGTGGCAAGAACCGGCCGCCTGTAGAGGCCTTTAGGGCCGATTCCCTGATACCGGGCATGCTGCCGTAGCTCAGTGGTAGAGCACTCCATTGGTAATGGAGAGGTCGACAGTTCAATCCTGTCTGGCAGCACCAGCTTTCCTCTGAACCATCAGCCACAAGGCTCCGGCGCATCGGGCTGCGGCGTCATTCGCTTCCCTCGAAACGTTGTGATTTTTTGAGCGTCGTCGTGGCCGTCTGTAGGAGCTCATGTAATCTTGAAACGATCATACACCGTGGAGTTTGGCGGTCGACGCAAAATGCGGGTGCGACCCCACGGCTTCATGCGGGACGATCCGATCGGTTGCACAACGTATGATGTCGTAGCATTCGCAGGTAGCTTCCTCGAGCCGCACTCTGTCGATTTCAACCAAGCCCCGCCGAGCGGATCTGATGGCACCTATGGCGCGGAGTTTGGCAATCACCTGCGTCACGGTCGTTCGTCGCACCCCGAGCAACTGCGAAAGTGTCCCCTGCGTTAATGATAGGATATTGTTGCCCTCGGTTCGATCGTGCAGGTGAAGCAGCCAGCGGGCCATGCGGGCCTCGACCGAGTGCAGGCCGTTGCAGGCTGAGACGTGCTGGAACTGCATGAGTATCGACCTCGTGTGCGCCTCGACCACATGTCTGATGGCGCCGCTCTCCATGTAGGCTGCATGAAACCGCGACACGGAGATTTGCGATCCGATGCCGCCAACCCGCACGACCGCGGTCACGGACGACAAGAAAGAGGGTCCCAGCACCGATAATGCCCCGATCGCTCCCTCGCGCCCGATTACCGCGGTTGCGATCGTTTCTCCGTTCGGAAGGCCGAGCATGAAGGAGATGGCCCCGCTATGGGGAAAGTAGACGTGGTGGCGTCGATCTCCCGCTCGTATCACGACGGCGTCCTGTTCGAGCGACACCTTCTGGAGATGCGGCGTGAGCAACGCGAGGTCTGCCGGCGGCAACGCGGTGAGAAGACGATTACCGGCGCTCGCCGGAAGGCCCATCACGAGAGACTTCTTCCCTCAGAAGAACACGGAGTTCTCCTGGAATGTCTTTGGCCGGAATGTCTTCTGCGCTGCGCCGACACTAACTCCACTTTCATCGTGCATCGTTCCGGCTTAGAGCTGCCTTCTTGGATGCGATACTTGCTGAGTACCCTACGGCGCCGCGCCGGTAAAGGTAGGAACCTTGGGTGATCGGGCGGGAACCGCTTCGACACCAGCCTCGGACCGCTGGCGAGGCGAAAAAGCTCAATAAATTCAGTTTACGGGGTGTTTCTCGCGACAGTTCCTGTCTGGCAGCAACATCCTCTTCCAATAGATGACCGACCTTAATCGGGAATCAGTCCGGGAGCGGGATCATTCGGCTGGATTATCGGCAGGGGCGCTCACGACCCGAGCGCGACGTTGCGGAACGCCTTGACCAGCGATCCTTCCAGCTTGCCCTCCATGCCGCAAAGAATTTGGTAGGCGGCGGGCCGCGGCATTGGCGGCCGGTAGGGTCTCGACTCAATGAGCGCGGCGAAGATGTCCGAGATCGTCAGCAACCGGACCAGATCGGAAATCTGCGAGGCCTTCAGTCCATCCGGATAACCTGTACCATCCAGATATTCGTGATGGTGCCTCACACCGTCCAGAATCTCCGGACTGATGCCGGATACGCCCTTCAAGAGATCATATCCGATCACGGGGTGGCGCTTGATGATCTCCTCCTCGTCGGGGTCCAAGCGCCCGGGCTTGTCCAGGATCGACAGCGGGATGCGCGCCTTGCCGATGTCGTGAAGCGTTGCAGCCAGTCCGAGCCGCGCTACGTCCGCGCGGGAGAAGCCGATATCGAGCGCGAAGCCGACCGCAACACCCGTGACGAGCAGGCAATGCTGAAACGTGCCCTCGTGGTAGCGGCGCACCTCGTCGAGCCAGGGCGAAAGGCCATCCTGCCCGACGCGGTTAATGATCTTCGACGTCGCACGCTGCGCCTCGGTAAGTTTCACCGGCTTGCCAAGGCGCACATTCGAAAACATCGAGGCGAAGGCGGCGACACCCTCGTCCATCTCCGATGCCGGATCTGCGGCTTTATCGGCAGCCGCCGCTTCCACTGCTTCGATCTGCGCAACCTTGAGAATGGCTTCCTTGGCGCGCGAAAGAACCGCGGTCGCGCCGAGCGCATAGGCCTGCGCAACCATCGAACGCGAGAGGTTATGAACGACGAACAGTTTCTCGGGAATACCGGCAAGGTCCTGCAATATGAACCTGAGCTGATCGACGCGCGGCATCTGCCGCAGGTCGACGTCGACCATCAGCACGCCATGCGACCTGATCCGGGTGCCGCCGCCGCCCAGCAACCAGGGGACCACGGCGTGTTGCGGCTCGAGCATCGCGCGGATCGCCGGTAGTTTCGTCGGTTCGTCTGTGACAAAATAGACGAGCATTTCGAGAAAAGTCCGTACGCACCAATATTGAAGAACCGTCTCACAACCTTGAATAACTGAAAACAAGTTAAACAATCGACTGATCGAAAAAGCCGAGCCCGCGCTCGGCGCCATTGGCGTCAGGCGCTCTAATGCGCCTTATTCTTGAACATCAGGGCTACCTTGCCGTTAAGCGTCCACCTCGTATAACTACGTACCTCAAACGAGGTACGCCCGCCGTTCGTCCGAAGACCATCAGATCGAGGGCATCGTCAGTGAATGATCTCCTGTCGTCGCGAAGCGAACGGCGGACCGAGAGATTAATGCTGTGCGCTTTGGCCCTGGCCGGCTGTCTGCTGGCGGGCCCAGCGTCGGGGCAGGCCGATCTCGCCGGGGCAACGGCCAAACTTTCGCTGCAGGTTGCGACCGCCATGCTCGGCGAACAATGCCGACGCATCGAAGCGCCGGACCCCGCGTCGCTTGCTTCGGTATCATTGCACCGAACCTTCCACGATGATTTCGACGCCCATCCCCTGCTGGACCAAAGATGGGCGTCGTATTACGCCGGCGGCCCCGCCTGGCCGGAGGCGCGCTATTGGGGCGGCGAAGGCTCCGACTTCAGGCGCAAGAGCAGCTATAACGGCGAGCAGCAGATCTACGTCGATCCGCGTTATGGCGGGCGGGAAACAACCCCGCTCGGCCTCGATCCGTTCAAGGTCAAGGACGGCATTCTCTCAATCGTCGCCAGCCGTACCCCGCCGTCGCTGAAGGCCGTGCTGTTCAACAACGAATACATCTCTGGCATCCTGACGACACAGGGCCGGTTTTCCCAGAAGTACGGATACTTCGAAATCCGCGCCAAGATACCGGTCGGCATCGGGGTTTGGCCGGCGTTCTGGATGCTTGCCGATGACGGCGGCTGGCCGCCGGAAGTCGACATCATGGAAGGCCGCGGGCAACGGCCGGGCGACATCGTGATGACGACGCATTGGCGGATACCGGAGACGCAGCGCGTGGAACGCTGCGGGTTTGACTTCCGCGTGCCGGACGCCCCGACCGTCTTTCATGATTATGGCGTGCTGTGGCAGCCAGATCGCATCACCTATTTCATCGACCGCCAACCGGTCTCCGAGATCAAGGTCCCCGTCGGCTTCGGCGTGCCCATGTACATGATCGTGAACCTTGCCATGGGCTCGAAGACTCTCGAGGGCGTGGGATTCGTCGACGGCGAATCTCCCAATATTGTCGCATTCGAGATCGACAGGATATCCGCCTACCAGATCGACGAACGCTGACCGGAGATGACGATGTTCGGAAAATTCTCGCGCCGGCATTTTGCAAAGCTGGCAGGCTTGTCCGCGCTCGGCATCGCGGCAACGCCAACCGATGCCGCCGCCCAACCGGCATCCGATCGGCCCGCGCCGGCGAGCTTTCCGAAAGACTTCGTCTGGGGCACCGCGACGTCGGCCTATCAGATCGAGGGCGCCGTGAACGAAGACGGCCGCGGCCGCTCGATCTGGGATACGTTCTCGCACACGCCCGGCAAGATCGAGGACGGCACCAGCGGCGACCGCGCCAATGAGCACTACCACCGCTACAAGGAAGACATCGGCCTGATCAGGGAATTGGGCGCGAGGGCCTACCGGTTTTCGATCGCGTGGCCACGGGTGTTTCCGGAAGGAGCCGGCAAGCCTAACCCCAAGGGCCTCGACTTCTACGACCGGCTCGTCGACGAACTGCTCAAGAACGGCATCGAACCATATGGGACGCTTTATCACTGGGACCTGCCGCAGGCGCTCGAGGACAAGGTCGGCGGCTGGCGATCCAGCGAAACCTCAAAAGCGTTCGGCGATTATGCCGGCTATGTGGCGGCGCGGATCACCGATCGCGTCCGGTCGATCTTCACGATCAACGAAGCTGGAAGGTTCGTGAATTTCGGCTATGGCTGGGGCATCGACGCGCCCGGGCTGAAACTGCCGGACGCTGACGTCAACCAGGTTCGCCACCATGTGGCGCTGGCGCATGGCCTCGCCGTGCAGGCAATCCGCGCGCAGGGACGCGCGGGCACCAAAGTGGGACCGGCCGAAAACATCGCGGCCTGCGTGCCGGCGTTCGATACGCCGGAAAATGTTCGCGCGGCCGAGACGGCGACGCGCGAATTGAACTCGGGCTTTCTCGGCGTCATCCTGGAAGGCAAATACACCGACGGCTTTCTGCAGTTCGCCGGCAAGAACGCGCCGAAATTCACCGCTGATGAATTGAAGATCATTTCCCAGCCGAACGATTTCGTCGGCCTCAACATCTACGCGCCGCAATTCTACATCGCCGCTTCCGACAAGCCGCCGGGCTGGAGCGTGCTGCCCTTTCCCACGTCCTTCCCGCACATGAATTCGGAATGGCTGCGCGTTGGGCCGGAGACGATCTACTGGGCGCCGCGGCTGGCGGCAAAGGTCTGGAACATCGAGACGATCTATATCAGCGAGAACGGCACCTCATCGGAAGACAAGCTTCGCGCCGACGGCCAGGTCTACGACCTCGATCGCATCATGTATCTGCGCAATTACTTGCGGCAATTGCAGCGCGCGACGTCGGAGGGCGTCCCGGTTCGCGGCTATTTCCTCTGGAGCCTGATGGACAATTTCGAATGGATCTTCGGCTATAAGCAGCGCTTCGGGCTCTACCACGTCGACTTCGAGACGCAGCGCCGGACGCCGAAGCTGAGCGTCGCCTTCTATCGCGACGTGGTGGCGCGGAACGCGATCGGCGTCTGAACGCCGATCGCTGGCCTCAATACCTCGCGGCTTGCCGGATTGACGCTGGGACCTCGGTGATGGGCCGCTGCTTGCCGTCGGTTGCCACAGTCGTGGCGGGTTCATGCGCCAGCTTGCGCGATGATTCGTGACTGACGAATACGCCGGCAGCCGTGAGCATTAGCACCACATAAAGGGCGAACATGCCACCGACCCATTTCCAATAAATCTGGCGGGCCCGGGGGGTAAGGCTTTCAAGTAATCGGCGCATGGTTACCTCCTCATCAGGAAACCTAATGGGCTGCGTATAGCCCCCACGCCAGATGCGGTGTGTGATGCACTTCACAGATGTCGATTTGTAATGGGGAGCCCGTGACCGGAGCCGAACTGAAGAAACTTCGCCAGCGTCTTGGTGAGGCCATCGGCCAGCCGCTATCAGTAGCTGACATGGCCAAGCTCTGCGGGTTGCCGGCTGCAGACGGCGCCGACACCATCCGCAAATGGGAGGTCACCGGTCCGACGGGGCCGGTGGCGGAGTTGTTGCGCATCCTGGCGATGGCCAGCGAGCACTACCCGATCCTCGAAATGTTCAACGTGTTCGACCGCCACGACGTGCCGGTGAAAGATCGCCCGGCGCGCCGGCAAGCCTTCCGCGAACAGATGCGCAGCGACGTGCGGCGCCGCATTGGTTAATCAAAGCTTGCCAGAAGCGCCTTGAAATTAAGACTTTGCTTACCTTTGATTAGGCCTTCGTTAAGTACGAAAAACGTTTGTCCACCAATGGGTTGGGTTATAGGCCGCTGTCACCTCGGAGTGACAGCATTTTAGATAAAAGCTGTCTATCTGCGTGGCCATGGATGACGCCGGCACGCGGTGTCGCCGAACGGTTTTCGGAGACAGCAAAATGAAGAAGATCCTCGCCGCCCTCGTGGCCTTCGCAGCCCTCACTGCCGCCGCGCCCGCCTCTGGCGCCGACCTTGGCGCGCGCTATTACAAGCAGCCCGCTTATACGCCGGCGATGGTCGCCGCCCAATGGACCGGCTTCTATATCGGCGGCCATCTCGGGGGCGCCTTCAGCGGCAGCCACGACTTCAACGGCGCGGTGCTGAGCGACTCCAGCGCCCGACTGCTCGGCGGCATTCAGGCCGGCCTCGATTGGCAGTTCGCGCCGAACTGGGTGCTCGGCACCGAAGGCCAGTATTCCTGGCTCGGCAAGAATAACCTCACCGCCACCTTTCCCGGCGGCTACGTCTACACCAACGATCAGCGCGGCCTCGGCTCGGTCACCGCCCGCATCGGCTACACCTGGGGTGCAGGCCTCCTCTACGTCAAAGGCGGCTACGCCTATTCCGACAACCGCGAGAGGCTGACGCTCGCCGGCGCGCCGATCCCCTTCCTGCTCGATGGCAACCACAGCCACGGCTACACCGTCGGCGCCGGCATCGAATACATGTTCGCCCCGAACTGGTCGGTTAAAGGCGAGTACATGTATTACGATTTCGGCAGCACACGCTTCGAGAGCCCCGCCGCGCTGGTGCCGTTCGGCAGCTTCCACAACGACGACCACACGCTGAAGGCCGGCGTCAATTATCGCTTCAACTTTGCCAGCCCCGTCGTGGCACGCTACTGAGCGCCCTCAACTGAGAATTGCAGAAGGCCGGCTTTTAAGCCGGCCTTTTTTTTTGCGTTTTGCCCGGTTTTCCGGTTCACGGAAAAATCCATCAAAGCAAGCAATCCGCTGCCAAAAATGCGGCGAAAAGCCTTCCGGTTCCAAACTTGTTAACCGGGTACCGCGATACTGCCGCGCGAGGAAACATCCCAAGGTAGCGTGGACGGGGCAGCGGCAGATGGCGTTATTCAAATCAGGGCTCAAGGGTTTTCGCTTCGGCGTCAGGGGCAGTCTGTTTGCCGCCTTCGCCGTCATCGCCGGCATGGCGATCGTCATCTCTGCCGGCGCCGGACTGATGCTCGGGCGGCTTGGCGGGACCATGGTGGACTTAAGCGGACGGGATATTCCCCGCCTTGCCGCCAGCCTGCAACTCTCGGCGCAGAGCGCCAGTCTCGCCAGCCAGGGGCCGGCACTGCTGGCTGCTCGCAGCGAACAGGCGCTGAACGATCGCACCAGGAAAATGAAGGAGACCCAGACGGTCGCGCTGCAGAAGCTCGGCGAGATCGTCGAACTCGGCGCCGACAAGGCGGTCGTTGCCGCGCTCACCGAGAACATGAAGAACATCGATGAGGTGATCAAGAGCCTCGGCGCGGCCGCGCAAGAGCGGCTTGAACTGGCCGCCCAGCACGAAAGACTGTACGAAGCGGTCCGCAAGGCTCAACGGCGCTTCATTGCCGCCGCCGGCCCCGCGGCGATCGACGCCCAGACCGAGCTCTACAGCATCTACGCTGCCCCTAACTTCTCGCAGGCCGACGCCATCAAGGCCCACAAGACGGCCGACCAGCTCGCCGACATTGCCGCCAGCGGCAATCTCATGGCCTTCGACATGATTGCCGCGTTGTCGGCCACCAGTGGCGATACGTTAGAGGCGATCGGGAAGGAATTCCGCACCGCGCAGGCGCGTGTGAAGGCCAATGTCGAGGCGCTGCCCAAGACCACGGCGATGAACGTCGTCCGCCAAGCGACCCTGGACTTGCTGGCGCTTGCCGATGGCAAGACCGGCGTCTTCAAGGTCCGCCAGCAGGAACTGGACGCGGACGATTACGGCCAGACCATTCTGGAAGAAACCCGCAAGCTCAATGTCGGTCTAGGCATCAGCGTGCAGCAGCTCGTCGACGGCGTGCGGAAGGAAACTGACGCTGCGGCCTGGCAGGCGCGTCAGGAGATCTCGTTCGGGACCATGGTCATGCTCGCCCTCGGCGTGGCGACGCTGGTTGGTTCGATCCTGTTCGTCTGGCTCTATGTCGGCCGCAACATCTTGCGGCGGATCAGTAATCTGCAGCGCTCGATGCAATTGCTGTCGAGCGGCGACCTTGAATCGGAGGCCTATCAGAGCCATCACCAGGACGAGATCGGCGCGATGGCCGATTCGCTGCAGGTGTTCCGCGAGAGCATGATCCAGAGCCGCGCGCTCTCCGCCGAGCAGGACAAGGACCGCATCGCCAAGGCGGAGCGCGCCTCCCGCATGGAAGCCCGCATCGTCGAGTTCGAAAGCACTGTTCGCACCGCGCTCGACAGCCTGCAGACCGCGGCGGGTTCGATGCAATCGACCGCGCAAAGCATGTCGGCGACCGCCGATCAGTCCAGCGCGCTGGTGACCGCGGTCGCGACCGCGGCCGAGCAGACTTCCGCCAACGTGCAGACCGTGTCGTCGGGCACCGAGGAATTGTCCTCCTCGATCGAGGAGATCGGCCGTCAGGTCATCACCTCGGCGGAGATCGCCCGCAAGGCGGTCGACGATGCCGGTGCAACCGACGCCACCATGCAGGGACTCGCGGATAACGCAGCGCGCATCAGCGTGGTCGTCGACCTGATCCAGACCATCGCCTCGCAGACTAACCTCTTGGCGTTGAACGCCACCATCGAAGCGGCACGCGCCGGCGATGCCGGCCGCGGCTTTGCCGTGGTCGCCTCCGAGGTGAAGAGCCTCGCCAACCAGACCGCGAAGGCTACCGACGAGATCCGCCAGCAGATCGTCAGCATGCAGACGGTGACCGAGACCGCGGTCTCCGCGATCCGCAACATCAGCACCACGATCAGCGAGATCAACGAAGTGACCACCGCGATCGCGGCCGCGGTCGAGGAACAGGGTGCGGCGACGCGCGAAATCGCGCGCAATATCCAGCATGCCGCGGGCGGCACCAGCGAAGTCTCCAGCAATATCGTCGGCGTCTCCAGCGCCTCGGCGCAGGCCGGAACCGCCGCCGGCCAGGTGCTGACCGCCTCCGACGCACTGCGCCGCGAGGCCGATGTGCTGCGCGAGGAAATCGACGCGTTCCTATCGAACATTAGGGCGGCGTGATCGTAGATGGGGTAACGGGCCGGCCGATCGAGCCGCACGCTCGCTACGGCGCGATTTGAAAGCGCGCTCGCGTGCGGCTTTGCCGGGAGGCGGTCGTCCCTCAAACTGATGGTGTCAAAAACCGGAGTCGGGCAAGCCCGCTCCAAGCATCATCGAGGGACGACCATGTACTACTATGCCGGA
>NZ_JADPKF010000020.1:0-18966 GCF_023073815.1 Bradyrhizobium sp. 157
CCAAGGTACTGCGCGAGTCCGGCATCGAGGTGCGGATTGTCGACCCCAAACGGGTCCGCAGCTTCGCGCAGTCGGCCGGACGCCTGGCCAAGAACGATGCGATCGATGCGGAGATGATCGCCTGGTTTGCCGAGATATTCAGCGAGGCGCCGGGCCAGACGCACGATGCCGCGCACGAGAAGTTGCTGGCGCTCGCGAAGGCGCGCATCAGCCTGGTTGATCTCAAAGCACGTTTGCAAAGCCAGAACGAGCATGCTGCGCCAAGACTTGTTCAGAAGGCACGCGAGCGCCTCTTGAAGAATCTGGTCTGCGAGATCGCCAAGCTCGAGGCTGCAATCTCAGCCCAGATCAAGGCCACGCCACACCTTGCTGAGCGTGCCGAGATCATCGAGAGCGTGCCGGGCTTGGCCGAAACGACCTCCGCAAACCTCGTTGCAGGAATGCCGGAACTCGGACAGGTGAGCGACGAGATTGCCGTGGCCTTGATCGGCGCCGCCCCTTACGACGATGATAGCGGAAACCGGCGCGGCGAGCGCCACATCAAGGGTGGCCGCCGCTGGGTTCGCAATGCCCTTTATATGGCCTGTGTCGGTGCAGCCACGCTGAACAATCCGGTGCTCAAGGCCTACTATGGCCGCCTGATTGCCAACGGAAAGAAGCCGAAGGTTGCGATCATTGCCTGCATGCGCAAGCTGATCGTCATTCTCAACACGATGGTCGCACGACGACAGAAGTGGGATCCCAGCCGCTACGCGCTCAACTCAGCGAGCGCCTGACCGCTCGGTCCCCGACCGAGCGCATGCCCAGCCAACAGACCGGCGAGCGGACGGGGTCAAGGCCGTCAGCCGCCGCAGGCGGTGGCGCGCGCCGCGCCAGCCTTGAGGCCGGCCGATCAACGGTCTACTTCGACACAGTTGCTTGTTTGAGAGAGGGCGGGAAGTAAAGAGCAAACCTCGGGCAAGACACGTCGCGAGATCGCGAAGTCGTATTCAGCCGTCATCCCGCCTCATATTCAGTCGTCATCGTCCGCGAAGGCGGACGATCCAGTATTCCAGAGACAGCAGCCGATAAGCCGCAGCGTACTGGATCCCCCGCATGCGCGGAGGATGACAGTCATTGTGCGGCGACTGAAGCATCCAAACTCAATCCCGCGCGATGATCTCGCGCTCGTCCCGATGAATGGTCTCGGTATTGGTGAGATTGCCGAGGCGGCGGCGCACCAGGAATTTCGGGCGGCGGGCGCGGATCGCGTTGTGGCGGCGGCGGCGGGCGGCCGGTTCGCGATCGTCATCTTCCGTGAGTAGCGGCAGCGCGAAGATGTCGCTCCACATCTGCCAGGCGGAGGCGATCTCCTCGTGGTCGGAGCTCACACACAAGGGAATATTTAACGACGGATCGCGATGCGCCAGCACCAGCATCTGTGCGTCGTCATCGAGACCACGCAGTGCAACACCGAGAAAATCGCTGACGCGGACGTTGATCGCCATCCGCATGCCCTGGACGGCACGGTGCAGTACGACACGCTCGCGGTGAAGTTCGATCCTGCGCACGCCGCCGTCCGCACGGGTGTCGTGCGCATGGAAGCTGAGCGGCAGAGAAAGAGGGTCGAGCCGCAGTGAACGGCTCGACCCGGCGGGATTGATCCCGCTTGTTGCTGTTTGACGCCTCACGGCTCTCATCTCCCCGCCGGGATTATGTTCCCGGTCGATACGCGAGACCTTAGCCGAGCGATTTCCGTTTCGCCTTAAAAAGCCTGGTTAAGGAGAAGTCACCCGCCAGCATGATTGACAAGACCTTGGCTCACATGATTGACGAGACCTTGCGGCGATGCCGAAAATGTTTGGTATTTGGCGTCGCAAAATGCTTGAAATCCCTGTGAATCAGGCACATCTCAGAGCCTTGCCGGTCGGCGTCCGAACCCTTCAATTTCAGGGATTTTGTTTGTGAACTCTTCACCATCCACGGCTTCGCCGCTTTCGAAGGCCCCCGCAACTTCCGACCTGTTCGACCAATCGGCGCTCTCGACGCTGGCGCAGCGGCTGGTCGAGGCCGCCAAGCGTGCCGGGGCGGATGCCGCGGATGCCGTTGCTGTGCGCGGGGTTTCGCAAGGCGTCGAAGTGCGCGATGGCCGGGTCGAGGAATCCGAGCGCTCCGAAGGCGACGACGTCGGATTGCGCGTGCTGGTCGGCCAGCGCCAGGCGGTGGTCTCGACCAACGATATTTCCGGTGATGGCGTCGCCAAGCTCGCCGAGCGCGCGGTCACGATGGCCCGCGTCGCGCCCGACGACAAGTATGTCGGTCTCGCCGACCCCTCGCTGCTGGCGCGCGAATTCGCCGACCTCGATCTGCTCGACCGTAATATTCCGACCACGAGCGAACTGGAGCGCCGCGCTGTCGAAGCGGAAGCCGCGGCCCTTGCGGTTAAAGGCATCACCAAGTCGGGCGGCGCGTCCGCCTCGAGCGGCATCGGCGGCATGGTGCTGGTGACCTCGACCGGCTTCCACGGCTCCTATTTGCGCTCCAGCCACGGCATCTCGGTGACCGCGATCTCGGGCGAAGGCACCGGCATGGAGCGCGACTACGATTTCACCTCGGCCCCGCACGCGTCCGATCTCGATTCTCCCGAAAGCGTCGGCCGCAGGGCAGGCGAGCGTACCGTCGCTCGGTCCAATCCGCGCAAGGTCGAAACCTGCAAGGTGCCTGTCGTTTACGATCCCCGCGTATCGGGGTCGCTGGTCGGCCATCTGGTCGGCGCCATCAACGGCGCCTCGATCGCGCGCAAGACCAGCTTCCTCAAGGACAAGCTCGGCGAGCAGTTGTTTTCAAAGAACATCCGCATCATCGATGACCCCCTGCGCGTGCGTGGGCTGCGCTCGCAGACGTTTGACGCCGAGGGCGTCAAAGTGAAGAAGCTTGCGCTCATCGATGAGGGCGTGCTGACCACGTGGCTGCTGGACTGCGCCACCGCGCGCGAGCTCGGGATGGTCACGACCGGACATGCCCATCGCGGCGTCTCGTCGTCGCCGTCGCCAGGCTCGTACAATCTGCATCTCGAACCCGGCACGATGACGCCGAAGGTACTGATCTCCGATATCAAGCAGGGCTTTTATGTCACCGACCTGATCGGCTCCGGCGTCAACGGCGTGACCGGCGATTACAGCCGCGGCGCCTCCGGCTTCTGGATCGAGAACGGCGAGATCACTTATCCCATCAGCGAGGTGACGATCGCGGGGCACCTGCTGGCGATGTTCAAATCGCTCGTTCCCGCCAACGACCTGGAATTCCGCTACGGCGTCAACGCGCCGACCGTGCGCATCGAGGGGCTGACGCTTGGCGGACGTTGATACCGCCGACCGGGTCTGGGTGCGCGATGCCGCGCTGCTGAAGGACACCGTGCGCGAAGCCGGTGCGCTGGCGCTATCGCTGTTTCGCACCGAATTGAAGAACTGGATCAAGGGCGCTTCCTCGCCGGTCTCCGAGGCCGACATAGCTGTCAACGACCTCGTCGAGCGTCGGCTGCGGGCGGCGACGCCGGATTATGGCTGGCTGTCCGAGGAAAGTGTCGATGACGATACGCGCCTGGGCAAGGAGCTTGTCTGGATCGTCGATCCGATCGACGGCACCCGCGCCTATCTCGCGCATCGCGAAGACTGGTGCGTGAGCGTGGCGCTGGTCGCGGGCTCAACCCCGGTACTGGCCGCAGTGTTCGCGCCCGCCAGCGACGAATTCTTCTTCGCGGTGCGAGGCAAAGGCACCACGCTGAACGAAAGGCAGGTCCGGGCATCCGCAGGAACGGAGCTGGATTTTTCCCGCATGGCCGGCCCAAAGCCGCTGGTGCAGCGGCTGAGTTCGTCGCCCGAAGATATCACGCTGCATCCGAGAATCGGATCGCTGGCGCTGCGGCTATGCCGGGTCGCGGATGGCAGTCTCGATGCCGCTTTTGCAGGCGGCCAGAGCCGCGATTGGGATCTTGCCGCGGCGAATTTGATCGTGCAGGAAGCGAATGGTAGAATGACCGCGCTCTCGGGGGATGCGATTGAGTATAATCGCCGGGAGGTGGTGCACGGGGTGCTGGTGGCGGCGGGATACGATCGGCATGCGCGCATTGTCGAGCATTTCCGGGATCGTTGGTTGCCCTGAATCCATCGAAAGTGCCTCACATCATCCCGTTCATACCGCGATTCACAATATCACACTTGCTTGCCGGGCACCTCGTTAGGAAAGACCATCATGCCAGATAGTGCCCCGCAGCAATTGCTGCATCTCGTCATCGGCGGCGAGTTGACCGACCTCGAACACGTCACGTTCAAGGACCTCGACCAGGTCGACATCGTCGGCGTGTACCCCAATTACGCATCCGCTCTCGCGGCCTGGAAGGCGAAGGCGCAACAGACCGTGGACAACGCCCACATGCGCTACTTCGTGGTTCACCTCCACCGGCTGCTCGACCCAGGTCAAGACACGAAGTCCTCCAGTTGAAACGGTTCCTTCGCGATTTGCTGCGCAGCACCTGGGTTCAGCGCGCGCTGGGTGTGCTCGCGGCCGAATATTTGCGGCTGGTCTGGCTGACCAACCGCTTCAGCTACGAGCCGGCCAACGTCTATGACATCGTCGAGCCGGAGATGCCGGCGATCTTCGCGTTTTGGCACGGCCAGCATTTCATGACGCCGTTCATCAAGACCAAGGAGAGCCACCGCGCCAAGGTCCTGATTTCGCGGCATCGCGACGGCGAGTTCAACGCCATCGCCGCCGAGCGGCTCGGCATCGGCACGATCAGAGGTTCCGGCGATCATGGTGGGGCATTTCACCGCAAGGGCGGCGTCGGCGCCTTCCGGGAAATGCTGCAGGCGCTCGAAGAAAAGTGGAACGTCGCCACGACCGCCGACGTGCCAAAACGGGCGCGGGTCGTGGGGCTGGGCATTATCATGCTGGCGCGGGAGTCCGGGCGCCCGATCATGCCGTTTGCGATGGTGACCAGCCGCTTCATCAGGTTGAAGAACTGGGATTCCACCACCATCAATTTGCCATTCGGGCGAGGTGCTGTGGTAGGCATTGAACATGTATACGTGCCGCCGGATGCCGATGCCGAGACTATGGAAAAGCTGCGTCTTCAGGTAGAAGCTTATCTGAACGAAGCGACCCGCCGCGCGTACAAGGCGGTCGGGCGTCCGGAGGCCGCTCTTGGCTAATTCGCTGCCGATGACGTTGCGCGTCTACCGGAGCCTATCATCCGCGATGGTGCCGCTGGCGCCTGCGGTGATCAACCGGCGCTTGAAGCTCGGCAAGGAAGACCCGGCGCGGGTCGGCGAGCGCCGCGGCATGAGCGCCGATGTTCGCCCTGCAGGGCCGCTGGTGTGGATTCACGGCGCCAGCGTTGGTGAAGTGCTCGCGGCGGCTGCGCTGATCGAGCGGCTGCGGGCCTTGGACCTGCGCATCCTCCTGACGTCGGGCACCGTAACTTCGGCTGCGATCGTCGCCAAGCGGTTTCCCCCGGACGTCATCCATCAATATGTCCCCTACGACTCGCCGCGCTACGTCGCGCGATTCCTCGATCATTGGCGTCCGTCGCTGGCGCTCTTCATCGAGTCCGACCTGTGGCCAAACCTAATTCTGTCGAGCGCCGCGCGGCGGCTGCCGATGGTGCTGATCAATGGACGGATGTCGCAGCGCTCGTTTCCCCGATGGCGCCGGGTCGCCGGCACCATTTCGGCGCTGCTCGACAAGTTCGACATCTGCCTGGCGCAGTCGCAGACCGATGCGGATCGTTTTGCCGCGCTGGGCAGCCGCAACGTCATGGTGACGGGAAATCTCAAGCTCGATGTTCCGGCGCCGCCGGCCGACGCCAACAAGCTGGATATGCTGATGTCGATGACACGCGGCCGCCCGGTGGTGGTCGCGGCCTCCACGCATCCGGGCGAAGAAGAAATCGTGACGGCAACCCACCGGACGCTTGCCGGATTCTTCCCGGGGCTACTGACGGTGATCGTGCCGCGGCACCCCGATCGCGGCGAGGCCATCGCGCGCATGATCTCCGCATCGGGCCTCAATCCGACCCTGCGCTCCCACGAGGACTTGCCCACCGCCACAACCGACATCTATGTCGCCGACACCATGGGCGAACTGGGACTGTTCTACCGGCTGGCGCCGATCGTGTTCATGGGCGGATCGCTGGTCGAGCATGGCGGGCAGAATCCGATCGAGGCGATCAAGCTCGGCGCCTCGATCGTCCACGGTCCTCACGTCTTCAACTTCATCGACGTCTACGAAGCTCTCGATTCGGCAGGCGGCGCGCGGCGGGCCGATACGCAGGAAGCACTGGTCAAGCAGTTCGGGCAGTTGCTCGCCGATCCCAAGGCGCGCGAAGCCGTGCTCACCGCATCCGAGCGTGTGGTCGGTCAGCTCGGCGGCGCGCTGGAGCGAACGCTCTCTGCCCTCGAGCCGTATCTGCTGCAGTTGCGGATCGAGATGGGAACCGGCAATGCGTGAGCCGGGCTTCTGGCACGGCCCGTCCTCGCTCAACTCGCATCTGTTGAAACCGCTCGGCGCGCTCTATGGCGCCATCGCCGCACAGCGCCTGCAGCGCCAGGGATTGAATGCCGGCATTCCGGTGCTCTGCGTCGGCAATTACCACGTTGGCGGCGCTGGCAAGACGCCGACCGTGCTGGCGCTGGCGAAGCTCATGCGCGACTTCGGCGAGACCCCGGTCGTGCTCAGCCGCGGCTATGGCGGCGAATTGCGCGGGCCGGTCCGGGTCGATCCTGAGCGGCATGCGGCGACCGATGTCGGCGACGAACCGCTAATGCTGGCAGACCATCTGCCGGTCGTGGTGTCGCGCAAACGCGCGGAGGGCGTGCCGCTGGCGCGCTCGCAAGGCGCGACCGTAATCCTGATGGACGACGGCTTCCAGAATCCGTCGATTATCAAGGACGCATCCCTGATCGTGATCGACAGCGAACGCGGGATCGGCAACGGGAAAGTATTTCCCGCCGGCCCGCTGCGCGCGCCGCTGCGGCCGCAACTGGCGCGCACCGACGCGCTGATCATTGTCGGCGACGGCACCGCTGCCGAGCACGTGGCCGCCGAGATTGCCGCACAGGGCAAGCCGGTACTGCGCGCGCATCTGAAGCCGGAAGAAGCGCCGGTCGCCGCGCTTCGGGGCAAGCGCGTGCTGGCATTTGCCGGCATAGGCGATCCCGTGCGGTTTTTCAACACGCTGCGCGCCAGCGGCATCGATATCGTCAGGCAGCAGGCCTTCGCCGATCATCATCCGTATTCGCAAGCCGAGATCGAAGGCTTGATTACCGAGGCTCGGCGCGACGGGCTGACATTGGTGACGACGGAAAAGGATCTGGCGCGGCTCCGCGATCAAGCGCAGCACCTCGTGCCGTTCGCGGTAACGCTGGAGTTCGACGATCCTGCGCGCCTGCGCAAATTCGTCGCTGACCGGCTCTTCAAGGCGCGCGAGAGGAAAGAATCGTAGCCCTGCGTCTTCAGCGCGCCGGGAAAGTGTCGCTGCAGTACGGCGCCCGGAACCGAATAGGCCTCCTGCAGATCGACGCTCCAGTACTTCAATTCATCGAGCGGAATCCGCACGTCGGTGACGGCGCAGCGCACGTAGGTTCCGGGCGAGATCACGCGGAAATCGCCGTCCAGATATTGCACCTGCGCTTCACCATGGCCCGAGGGGCCGAATTTATTGAGCACCGCCAAACTCTCCGATGGGCCAGCCCGCGCGGGCGGCCTTAAGTGTATTTCCGGATTCGACCTATCATAAATAGGTCGTACTGTCCGCCCTGGAAACCCACCGACTTGTGATGATTTTGTGCCCACCTGCATGATAGCGTGAATTTTATTGTGCTCGCAGCGTCATACCGATCCGACAGAGACCGATGCGCCTGTTGTCAGCAACGCTATCCCTGACGCTCCTTGCTGCGGCCTGCACGGCCGGTGCCGCGCCATTGGCGGCCCCGCGCCAGGTCGATATCCCGGCGACTGGTCTGACCCTGCACGCGCAGCTCTATAAGCCTGATGGTGACGGGCCATTTCCCACGGTAATCGCGCTGCATGGCTGCGGCGGATTGAGCGGGCAATCCGAGCCGGTGCTGCCGCGCTACCATGACTGGGCGGAGCAGCTGCTGAAATCCGGCCATGCCGTGCTGTTGCCGGACAGTTACGGTTCGCGCGAGCTCGACCCGCAATGCCGCGTCAAGGAACGCCGCGTGCTGGCCCGCCGCGAGCGGGTGGCCGATGTCAACGCGTCGCGGCAATGGCTGTTGCAGCAGCCCTGGGTCGCGCGCGACCGCATCAGCCTGATCGGATGGGCCAACGGCGCCAGCGCGGTGCTGTGGGCGGTGCGCCCGCAATCATCGTCGCGCGGGACTCAACCGGATTTCCGCTCGGCTATCGCGTTCTATCCGGATTGCCGGATCTCCTCCGGCCTCGGCTGGAGCACGCGGGTGCCGATGCTGCTGCTGATTGGCGCGAAGGACGACGTCAGTTCGCCATCGGCCTGCCGCCAGATGGTCGATGGCGCCCGCGGCCGCAGCGCGCTGGCGCGGATCGTGGTCTATCCCGGCGCAGCTCACGACTTCGACCGCGCCAACCTTCCGCTGCGGGCGATCGCGGGTGCCGACGCCGCATTGCCCGAACACGGCCATATCGGCACCGACGCGAATGCGCGGTCGGATGCGCAAGCGCGCGTCGCCGAGTGGCTGGCGCGCTAAAATAAACTTCCCTGATCGACTGGCTTTGGCATGCGCTTCGGCGCTGCCGGCTTGGCCTCGCGCGGGCCTGGCTTGGCAGGGCTCGCGGGGGCAGTCGTCGTGGCCGGCCGGTCCGCATCCGCGGTCGCCGCCACGCGGCCATCGGCGAACTCAATGGACAGACGTGCGCTCGGCCCGACCGCGGCTGCGGCATGGACGGCGTGGCCGTGTTCGTCGCGCACCAGGGCAAAGCCGCGGGCGAGCACGCCGCGATAGGACAGCGCCGACAACAATTGCCCGCTATGGGCGATCCGCGCCTCGAGACGCTGCATCGCGGTCTCGAGCGCGCGGCGGGCGCGCTCGGCCAGCCGTTGCGTGCGTTCGCGGTCGCGCGCAATGGCGCTGCGCTGCGCCTGCGCGTTGGACAGTTTCGACGCCTTCAGCCTGACCTCCAGCCCGGCAAAGCGTTCGCGCCGGTTGCGCAGCAATGCGCGGGCCGACAGCCTGATCCGTTCGCCCGATACCGTGAGACGGTGGTTGGCCTGCGCGACCTGTCCGCGCAGCACCTTCAGCGTCAGGCCGGCGCTGAGATGCGAAAAGCGGCGGTGATGGGCGTGCGTATTGGCCTTGAGCCCACGCGGCAGGGCGGCGCCGAGGTGATCCAGCCGCTGCCTTGGGATCGCGAGCAGTTCGCTCAAACCTGGCAGCGCGCGGGCGGCGGCGCGCAATTCGTTGCGGCGGCTCTCCTGGCCGCGCTGCCAGCACACCATCGTGCGCTTCGCCAGGCTTTCTACCTCGGCGAACAATTCGCTGCGCACGGGAACGGCCATTTCGGCCGCCGCCGTTGGCGTCGGCGCGCGCTTGTCGGCGGCGAAATCGATCAGTGTGATATCGGTCTCGTGGCCGACGGCCGAGATCAGCGGGATCGTGCTGTCGGCGGCAGCGCGAACCACGATCTCCTCGTTGAACGACCACAGATCCTCCAGCGAGCCGCCGCCGCGCGCAACGATCAAGAGATCGGGGCGCGGGATCCGTCCTGCTTCCGGCAGTGCATTGAAGCCGCGAATAGCGGCGGCGACTTGCTCGGCGGAGCCTTCGCCCTGGACCTTCACCGGCCACACCAGCACCCGGCGGGGAAAGCGGTCCTCCAGCCGATGCAGGATGTCTCTGATCACCGCGCCCGTCGGCGAGGTGATGACGCCAATCACTTCCGGCAGCCAGGGCAGCAATTGCTTGCGCGCCTCATCGAACAGGCCCTCGGCCGCGAGCTTCCGCTTGCGTTCCTCCATCAGCGCCATCAGCGCGCCGATTCCGGCGGGCTCCAGCGCCTCGATGACGATCTGGTATTTCGACGAGCCCGGATAGGTCGTGAGCTTGCCGGTGGCGATGACCTCGAGCCCCTCCTGCGGCTTGAAGCGCATCCGGGCGTGGGCGAACTTCCAGACGACCGCCTCGATCTTGGCGCTCTCGTCCTTCAATGCGAAATAGCAGTGCCCCGAGGAGTGCGGCCCGCGGAAGCCGGAGATCTCGCCGCGGACGCGGACATGGCCGTAGGCGTCCTCGACCGTCCGCTTCAGCGCGGAGGACAGTTCCGAGACGGTGAATTCGGGCGCGTTGATCAGGTTATCTGCTGGCATATCAGGGCGTAGAATCGGCCTTTTCCGGCGCTTTCGCAAGGTGCCGGGGCCGTGCTGGGGCAGCCAGAGCACATATCCACACGGGAATGGACACGTTGTTGCGGCGGGCTCCTGCCGTGCTAAACCGTCGCGCAATGGCCGGCAACCCCTCCACTTGGCTGCACTCCGAATGAACATTCTCCTGCTCGGCTCCGGCGGCCGCGAACACGCTCTCGCGTGGAAAATTGCCGCTTCCCCGCTGTTGACCAAGCTGTGGTGCGCGCCTGGCAATGCCGGGATTGCCAGGGAGGCCGAATGCGTCGCGCTCGATGTTGCGAATCATCCGGCCGTGATCGACTTCTGCAAGCGTAATGCCGTGGATTTGGTTGTGGTCGGCCCGGAAACACCACTGGCGGCCGGCATCGTCGACGATCTCGCGGCCGCTGGCATCAAGGCGTTTGGCCCGAGCAGGCAGGCCGCCCAGCTCGAGGGATCCAAGGGCTTCACCAAGGCGCTCTGCACCGAATTCAACGTTCCAACCGGCGCCTACGGCCGCTTTACGACGGCTGACGATGCGCTGGCTTATGTGCGCGCGCAGGGCGCGCCGATCGTGGTCAAGGCCGATGGGCTGGCCGCCGGCAAGGGCGTCGTGGTGGCCAAAACGCTGGCTGAAGCGGAAGCCGCCATCGCCATGATGTTCGACGGCGCGTTCGGCGCGGCCGGAACGGAAGTCGTGATCGAGGAATTCCTCGCCGGCCGCGAGATCAGCTTCTTCGCACTATGCGACGGCGACACCGCGATCCCGCTCGCCTCGGCGCAGGACCACAAGCGCGTGTTCGATCATGACGAGGGACCGAACACCGGCGGCATGGGCGCCTATTCGCCGACGCCGTTCGTGACGCCTGAGGTGCACGATCAGATCATGGCGCGCATCATCCTGCCGACGGTAGCCGGCATGAAGAAGCGCGGCACGCCGTTTCGCGGCGTGCTCTACGCTGGCGTGATGCTGACGGGGCAGGGGCCAAAACTGTTCGAATACAATGTTCGCTTCGGCGATCCCGAATGCCAGGTGCTGATGCTGCGAATGATGTCCGACATCGTGCCGGCATTTCTGGCGTCTTGTGATGGCGAACTGAAGCATTTCGACCTGCGCTGGTATCCCGAGCCTGCGTTGACGGTGGTGATGGCAGCCAAGGGCTATCCCGGCGACTACAAGAAGGGCACGCGCATCGACGGACTTGATGACGCGGCGAAGATCGAGGGCGTCGAAATCTTCCATGCGGGGACAGCGGCGAAGGACGGTGCCATCATCGCCAATGGCGGCCGTGTGCTGAACGTCTGCGCGATGGGGAAGACGGTCACTGAGGCGAGAGAGCGTGCCTACCAGGCTGTCGACCGCATCAAATGGCCGAATGGTTTCTGCCGCCGTGACATCGCCTGGCAGGCGGTGGAAGCAGAGCGGGGCAGGGGCTGACGCAAAGTCGGCAAACGGAATCGTGCCGTGCGGCAGCGAATGCGAGTCCCGTCGGCTTCGCTGCACAGTTCCAGCGGAGTGGACGCGATTGTCAAAGCATGTTGCCGACGGCCTTCGTCATCTCGTCTGCGGAAAAGGCCCGCAGCGATTCGGTGCGAACATTGCCGAGCGCGCCGAGGCTCAGCGTGAGCGACATGAAGGATAACTCATCTGGCGCATCGACGATGGTCACAATGTCATATCGTCCCTGCGTCCAGAGGATTTCCCTCACAGTCACTCCGAACGTCTTCGCCATTGCTTTGAAGGCGTCCGCGCGCTTCGGCGACTCCTTGGCGTTGCGGATTCCCTGATCCGTGAAATTCGCCAACACGACATAGGCTACCATGACCGTCCTCCCGGTTAGGACCTGCACGGGATGATGCCGAGCTTGACACAGCACCTGCAGCGCTGCCACCGGCTCGATCGGAAAGGTCAGCGGGCGTGACTTATCCGGCCGCTTCGGTGGAGGATTTATGCCGAAGACCGCAAAGGCCGCGCGAAGCTGAGCTCGTGCCCATCGGGATCGGTGAGATGAAAGTAACGTTCCCCCCATTCGGCATCGCGGGGCACGGTCGCAGGCCGGCACCCCGCCGCCAGCGCACGGTCGTAAAATGCATTGACGTCGGTAACGTAGAAAATGACGCGCCCCCACCAGGACCAGCGCCGTTGATCAGGCTGGGCAATCAGGTTGAGATAGCCGGTTCCGGCCCGAAAGCTCGTAAACGAAGACGCTTCGCCGCCGTACAACATGTCAAACCCCAGTGAGCGGTAGAACTGGACGGCGCGTTGCATATCGTGCGTGGCGAGTGTGATTGCGCTGATGCTCTCGATCATGATGGCACTTCCGGGAAGAGATTGCCTGAAAGATTAGGTGGGTCTCTCGTCAGCGACATTCCACAGCTGCAGTGGGCAGCGGCCGTGATATACTCGGATATGGCAGATGGTCAGGTCGTACTGGTGACAACTCACCCATTGGAAGGTGGTCCGCCTATCCGGTCGGTCTACTTTGTGGCTGAGCAGGATCCGGAGAAGGCTGCTTCAATTATTGCGGCTGTCATGGCCCCAAACGAGAAGGTTGAAGCGTGGGGCCGGCTTCCGGAGGCAGCCGTCAAGGCGCTCGGCCTGAAACATAGCGACTTCACGCACGGCTAACCATGCACACTCGTCGTTCCGGACCACGCGGCATGCGCGTCGATCCGGAATCTCGAGATGGTCCGGCGCTCCTCATTTCGAGATTCTCAGATGCGCAATCGCGCATCATAGTTCGATGCTTCGCATCGCCCCGGAATGACGAGACCAGTCGTTACAACAAATCCCCGCCCGCCGCGCTTGCCGTCGTGCCGTGCTCGCGGAACGCCTTGATGACGTTCTTGCCGATCTTCCATTTGTGCACCTCGTCGGGACCGTCGACCAGCCGCTGCGAGCGCACCTGGGTGTACCATTTGGCGAGCGGCGTATCCTGGCTGAAGCCGAGCGCGCCATGGAGCTGGATCGCGGTGTCGATCACCTTGTGCACCATGTGCGCGTGGAAGATCTTTGCGATCGAGTTCTCCTGCTGGATGTCTAATCCCTTCTCCGCCTTGTAGGCGATGTGCAGCAGCATCAGGCGGCCGATATAGAGTTCGCTGGCGCAATCGGCGAGCATGAATTGCACCGCCTGCCGGTCCGCCAATAGCTTGCCGAAGGTCGAGCGCCTAGTGACATGGGCGGCCGCCATGTCGAGCGCGCGCTGCGCCTTGGCGACGTTGTGCATGCCGTGACGCAGGCGGCCATAGGCGAGGCGATGCTGGCCCATGGCAAAGCCGTTGCCTTCGCCGCCGAGCAGATTGTCGGCCGGCACCTTCAAATCCTTGATCTCGATTTCGGAGTGGCCGCCGTGCAGCACATCGTCGTGCGGCCCCTCGATCGCCATGTTGGCGACGTTGCGCTTGATCTTATAGCCGGGGTTCGGCAACTCCACGATGAAGGTGGAATACTGCTTGTGCCGTGGCGCGTTCGGATCGGTCTTGGCCATCACCAGCGCCATGTCGGCGACGCTGGCGGAGGAGGAAAACCATTTTTCGCCGTTGAGGATATAATTTTCGTTGCCGTCCTTTACGGCGGTGGTCTGCATGCCGGTGGCGTCGGCGCCGGCGGCCTTCTCCGTCATCGAGAAGCAGATCCGCTTGTCGCCATTAAGCAGCGGCTTCAGGAACTTCTCCTTCTGGTATTCCGTGCCGTGGGCGAGGATCGTCATCATCGAGGCGTCGTCCGGCCCCTGCGTGTTCATCGATAGTGCGCCGAGCATGCTCTCGCCGAGCTCCATCTGCACCAGCGCGTTGGCGAGCGGGCCAAGGCCCATGCCGCCGTACTCCTTCGGCACCCACGGGCACCACAGGCCGCGCGCGCGGGCTTTTGCCCGCAAGGGTCCGAGCACTTCGGCGAGCGGCTTGGTGTCGAGTTCCTTCTCCGCGGGGATGCATTCCTCCTGCACCCATTTGCGGACCTTCTCGCGGATCGCCTTGGCCTCGGCCGGAATTTCGAAATCGATCGACATTGCTGGTTTCCTCGCGTCTTGTTGCTCTTGGTCGGACTGAGGGATGGCATAAACCTGCGGTCTGCCAGCGGCAACGGCAAACAAAGTTTGAAGCAGCCAAGGCTGTCATACCCCGCGCACGCGGGGTATCCAGTACGCCGAGGCGCCGAATGATGACGGGAGAGTGAAGATGCCTGATCTTGCCGATCTGTTTCCCGGATATGCGTCCGAATGGATCAACACCTCGTCGGGCCGCATCTTCGCCCGTGTCGGCGGCAAGGGGCCGCCGTTGCTGCTGCTGCACGGGTTTTCGTCGACGCATGTGATGTGGCACCAAGTCGCGCCGCAACTGGCGGACCAGTTCACGCTGATCATCCCTGACCTGCCGGGCTATGGCTGGTCGGACATGCCCCGCAGCGATGAGAACCATACCCCCTATACCAAACGCGCGATGGCGAAGGCGATGGTGGAAGCCATGGAGCAACTCGGCCACGTGCATTTTGCACTCGCCGGTCACGACCGCGGCGGCCGCGTGTCATACCGGCTGGCGCTCGATCATCCCGGCCGGCTGTCGAAGCTCGCGGTGCTTGATATCGCGCCGACCTATGACTATTGGGAGAAATTGAACCGGCTTTCGGCGCTGAAGATCTACCACTGGGCGTTTCTGGCGCAGCCCTATCCGCTGCCGGAAACGCTGATCGCCAACAATGGAGAATTTTTCCTGAGGTATAAGATGGCGAGCCAGACCAAATCGAAGACGCTTGACGCCATCGATCCGCGCGCGCTGGAACATTATCTCGCGCCATTCCGCGATCCCGCCCGCGTGCATGCGATGTGCGAAGACTATCGCGCCGGTGCCTATGCCGATTACGAAATCGACAAGGCCGATTTCGACGCCGGAAAGAAGATCACGATTCCAATGCTGGCGCTGTGGGGCGATGCCGGTGTCGCGCCTGCTGCAACGACGCCGCTCGATGCGTGGAAGAAATGGGCGACGAATGTGGACGGCGCGCCGGTGGATTCCGGGCATTTTCTCACCGAGGAGAATCCGGACGTGACAGCGAAATTGCTGCGGGAGTTTTTTACGGTGGCCTAGGTTGCCCCAGAACCATCCACGTCATTGCGAGGAGCAGAGCGACGAAGCAATCCATCTATTCGTTATGCCGCGCGATGGATTGCTTCGCTTCGCTCGCAATGACGGTAGGGGGAGGCATCACCGCCTCACTTTGAAAAACTCCTTCAGCAATGCCGCCGCCTCCGTCTCTCCCACCGCCGAGTAAACCTCCGGCACATGATGGCAGGTCGGCTGTGCAAAGAACCGCACCCCGGAATCCACCGCGCCGCCCTTAGGGTCTGCGGCGCCGTAATAGAGCCGCCGGATCCGCGCAAACGAGATCGCGCCGGCGCACATCGTGCAGGGCTCCAGCGTGACGTAGAGGTCGCAATCGACCAGCCGCTCGGTGCCGATGGCCTCGGCCGCCTGCCGGATCGCCAATATTTCGGCGTGCGCAGTCGGATCGCGGTCGGTCAGCGTCCGGTTGCCGGCGGTAGCGATCACCTCGTAATCCCTCACGATCACGCAGCCGATCGGAACTTCGCCGGCTTTTCCGGCGTTTTCGGCCGTTTTCAGCGCCAAATCCATGAAAGAAGGGGCAGTCATGCCTCGTATCATTGGAATAAACCTGCTATGAGGGCCGCCTTCAGCAAACGTGGATGCCGGTCTTGCGTGAGAATGCGCCTTGAGCGAAGTGCGCGCGCGTTATCGCTATGACAGCCCATCCTGGTCCGCCTGATGGCCATTTTATTCAGACCCAAGAGAACATTCATGCCCCGCGATAACGACAAAAACAACGATTCCCGCGGCCGGCGTGACCGGTCCGGCGGCGGCAAGGGCCGCTCGGGGGCGGCGAGGGGGCCCGAGAAGAAGTTTGCCAAACGCGGCTTTGGCGCCAGGGATGGCGACGAGCGTGGCGGTGAGCGGCGTCCCTATGCCGGGAAATCCGAGGGGGCGAAGTCGTTCGGCAAGAAGCCCTATGCCGGCAAGCGCGACGATGACCGGCCGCCGCGCCGGGATTTTGGCGATGCATCCCGGCCACGCTTCAACCGTGAGGATCGCCCGCAAGGAGATCGTCCGGAGCGTGGACCGCGCAAGAATTTCCGTCCGCGAGAGGACCGCGAAGGCGAGAAGCGTTCGTTCAAGTCTCGCGGTGATCGGCCGAACTTTGATCGCGATGACCGACCACCACGCCGTGCACGTGACGATGCGCGTCCGGCCGGGCGTTTCGCCGAGAAGAAGTTTGGCGACAAGCGCCCCTATGCGCCGCGCGAAGGTGGTGGCGAGAAGCGGCCCTACGCGCCGCGCGGGGAGGGCTTCCGCAGGGATGGCGACCGGCCCCAGGGAGATCGTCCCTATCGTGCGCGGCCTGCGCATGGTGGCGACCGGTCCGAGAGGAAATTTGGCGGCGATAAGAAATTCTCTCGTGGTGCGGGGGATCGCCAGCGCGATCCCGGCGCCGGTCCTCGCAAGGATTTTGGCGATCGTCCCCAACGAGGGGAGGACAAACCGTGGCAGAAGCGCGAGGACCGTGGCGGACGCGATTCCCGTCCTTCACGTGAAGGCGGGCGCAGCTTCGGCAAGCCGCGCTTTGACCGGTCGCGCGATGATCGCGGCGGTGACGAGCGTCCACGGTTTTCGCGTTCGCGCGAGGATCGCCCGAAGTTCGACCGTCCCCGCCAGCACCGGGATCGCAAGGGCGGCCCGGGGGAAGGCCGCACTGACTGGCAGGAGCATCCGCGGAGTGAATCCCGCGACGACCGTCCCCGTCGCGACAATGAAGACGACAGCAGGATCTTTGCAAAGCGTCCTGCCTTCGGCGGCCGTGGCGCCTATCGCGAGCGCCCGACCGATTTCGACAAGCGCGCGCCGCGTGCGGAGCCGAAGCCGAAGAAGGCCGGAGAGCGCATCGCCAAGGTGGTGGCCCGCGCAGGCCTTGCCTCGCGCCGGGATGCCGAGGAATGGATCACGCAGGGCCGCGTCACCGTCAATGGCCGCGTCATCAATTCGCCGGCGCTCGACGTCACCGCCAATGACGTGATCGCCGTCGACGGCAAGGTGTTGCCGCCGCGCGAGCGCACACGACTATTCATGTATCACAAGCCGCGCGGGCTGATGACGACGCATGCCGATCCCGAGGGGCGGCCGACCGTGTTCGACAATTTGCCGGAAGGCCTGCCGCGGCTGATCTCGGTCGGCCGGCTCGATTTCAACACCGAGGGGCTGTTGCTGCTGACCAACGACGGCGGACTAGCGCGTGCGCTCGAGCTGCCCGACACCGGCTGGCTCAGGCGTTATCGCGTCCGCGCCCACGGCGAGGTCACGCAGGCGCAGCTCGATGAACTCAAAAAGGGCGTCGAGATCGACGGCGTCAAGTACGGGCCGATCGACGCGACGCTGGAGCACGACCAGGGCGCCAACGTCTGGCTGGTGTTTGCGATCCGCGAAGGCAAGAACCGCGAGGTGCGCAACGTCATGGCGCATCTCGGCCTCGAGGTGAACCGGCTGATCCGCGTCTCCTACGGGCCGTTCCAGCTCGGCGAGCTACCTGAAGGCGAGGTCGAGGAGGTCAAGACCCGCGTGCTGCGCGAACAGCTCGGCGAAAAGATCGCTGCACTCGCGGGCGCGGATTTCAACCGGCCGATGCCGGGCGAGAAGTCCGATGACGACGTCGAGGCGTCGCGCGCCAAAAAGCCGTTCAAGCCGGCCGGCAAAAGCGCGCTGATCGCCGACCGCAAGGGCCGTCGCGTGCTGGTACAGCGCACCGGTAGCGACGAGGCGCGGGCGCGCAACGAGGATGAGGCCAACGGCTACGGCCCGCCACGTCGCCCCAAGCGCGGCTATCACGGCAAGCGCGACCTCAAGCCGCGGGACGAGTAGTTGGGCGATGCGTGTCGTCGGTGGACGATTGAAGGGCCGTAATCTGGCCTCACCGTCATCGCAGGCGATCCGGCCGACGGCGGATCGGTTGCGCGAGTCCGTGTTCAATATATTGATCCACGCTTACGACAACCCGATCGAAGGCGCGCGCGTGCTCGACCTGTTCGCCGGCACCGGCGCGCTCGGCATCGAGGCGGTGTCGCGCGGAGCTAATTTCACGCTGTTCGTCGACAACGGCGCCGAAGCGCGCGCGTTGTTGCGCAACAATGTCGAGGCGCTGGGGCTCGGCGGCGTGACAAAAGTCTATCGCCGCGACGCCACCGATCTCGGTCCGGCGCACCCAGTCGAGCCGTTCTCGCTGGTGTTCCTCGATCCGCCCTATGGCAAGGGGCTCGCGGAGAAGGCACTGGCCTCGCTACGCGATGGCGGCTGGCTGACGTCGGGCGCGCTGCTCGTTGTAGAGGAGGCGAAGGCTGCGGCGTTTGCGGCGCCTGAAGGATTCGAGGAATTAGAGCGACGCGCCTATGATGACACGGAGTTCGTGTTTTTGCGGGGCAGGTGACCGCGCTGCTTCGGCAACCACAACCGTCATCGCCCGGCTTGCCGCCTCAGCCAAAGCTCCGGCGAGCCAGCAAGGGAAAGCCTCGGCGAAGCCTTAGGGCGTAGCCGGGACCGGGCGATCCAGT
>NZ_JADPKF010000109.1:0-18781 GCF_023073815.1 Bradyrhizobium sp. 157
CATCAGGCCTTGGCAGGGCAAACTCCCAAGGCCTTCGCCGCTACCAAGACCACCGCGATCCAATCAGCGAATTAGTGAACATCGACAATTGCGAGCGAAGCGAAGCAATCCATATCTCGGCATAACGGATAAGTGGTGGATTGCTTCGTCGCTTTGCTCCTCGCAGTTGTCGACAGCAATGACGGAGAACTAATACCCCCGCTTTCGATCCACCACGTTCTCCAGCGCGCCGCCTTCCTCAAACCGCGCGATCTGGTCTGCGACATATTTCGATATCTCGTCGGGATCGGTGTCGGCGGCGTTGTGCGGGGTCAGCACTACTTTTGGATGGGTCCAGAACCGGCTGTCGGCGGGCAGCGGTTCGGTGGCGTAGACGTCGAGCGAGGCGCCGCCGAGCGTGCCGTCGTCCAGGCTTCGCAGGATGTCGGCCTCGTTCTGCAAGCCGCCGCGACCGGCATTGATCAGGACCGGCGCGCCGAGCGGACTCGTGCGATTCAGTTTCTCAAACAGCCCGCGATTGAGAATGTGCCGCGTCTCCGGCGTCAGCGGCAGGAGGCAGACCAGAATGTCGGTCCGCCGCAGGAATGGCTCGAGCTGCGCTGCGCCATGAAAGCATTCGATGCCCTCGATCGTTCGCGGGCTGCGGCTCCAGCCTGCGACACGAAAGCCCAGCCGCCGCAGCACGTCGGCGGCATCGGCACCAAGCGTGCCGAGCCCCATGATTCCGACCGAAATCGCGCCCGCCGCCCATTGCGATTTCGGCGCCCAGCGCTTTTCGCGCTGCGACTCCCGCAAGTATGGCTCCTGCCGGTGGTGCATCAGGACATGCAGCACGACATATTCGGTCATCCGCGCGGTGAGGTCGCCGACCGCGACGCGCACCAGCGGCACGTCGGGCAATGAACGATCGGCCATCAGCGCATCGACGCCGGCGCCGAGATTAAAGATGACGCGCAGGTTGGGGAAGGCGGCGAGCTCGCCCGGATGCGGCTTCCACACCGCCGCGTAACGCACCTCCGCTGGATCGAACGACGCATCCGGCAACAGCAGCACGCGGCGCCCTTTGCAAACGTCATCGAACCGGCTCTTCCAGCGTTGCGGCGACCAGTTTTCGGTCCCGCCATGCACCAGCAGCGCAAGCGCACCCTTCGTCATTGCCATTCCTTTCGCGTCGCCAACTCGGCGTGACCCGCCTCACATCGCGGACCGAACCGCTTCTGTAGCCTCCTTTCATCCGACAAGGGAGACCTTGCATGCGCAATCTGCTGGTGATCCGCAAATTCGTCGTCGTGCCGGTGATGGTCTGGCTGGCGCTCGCCTACCAGAACAATCACCGCGACTTTGGGCCTGCCAGGGTCGGGTCCGTCAGATGAAAACGCTCAGGTGCATCTTTCTGATTCTCGGTGTGTGCGGCCTTTGTTCCACGGCGGCCATTCACGCCTGCAGGCATTTCAATCCACCACCGCCGCCGATTGTAGGTCCTTGACGGCAGGCGGTGCATTTCAAAATTTCTTCGACGCGCCTGTCGGCTCCGGGCATAATCGTTCGTCATCAAGACAACGGAGATGCTTGAGCCTCATGCTGTACGCCATTCTTTGCTACCACGATGAAGACACCGTCGGTTCCTGGACCAAGGAACAGGACGCCGCGGTCATGAAGAAATTGACCGTCGTTCAGGATAAACTGGCCAAACAGGGCCGGCTCGGCCCGGTGGCGCGGCTGTTGCCGACCACGGCGGCGACCACGCTGCGCAAGGACGATCCGCCGCTGGTGCTCGACGGCCCCTATGCCGAAACCAAGGAACAATTGCTCGGCTTCTATGTCGTCGACTGCAAGGACCTCGACGAGGCGCTCGGCGTCGCCCGCGATCTCGGCGCGGCCAATCCCGGCGGCGCCTACGAGATCCGTCCCGTTGGCCACTTCACGGCGGGGAGTGTGCAGCGATGACCGATACCGCCTGGATCGATGCCGCACTGACTTCGGCTCGCCCCCAGGCGGTCGGCGCGCTGCTGCGCTATTTCCGTAACCTCGATACCGCCGAGGAAGCTTTTCAGAACGCCTGCCTGCGGGCGCTGAAGAGCTGGCCGCAAAACGGCCCGCCGCGCGATCCCGCGGCGTGGCTGATCATGGTCGGCCGCAATGTCGCGATCGACGACATCAGGCGCGGCAAGAAGCAGACGCCCCTGCCCGAGGACGAGGCGATCTCCGACCTCGACGACGCCGAGGAGGAGCTTGCCGAACGGCTCGACGGCTCGCATTATCGCGACGACATCCTGCGGCTGTTGTTCATCTGCTGCCATCCGGACCTGCCGGCAACGCAGCAGATCGCGCTCGCGCTGCGCATCGTCTCGGGTCTCACGGTGAAGCAGATCGCGCGCGCCTTCCTGGTCTCGGAAGCCGCGATGGAGCAGCGCATCACCCGGGCGAAGGCAAGGGTGGCGGATGCCAACGTGCCGTTCGAAACGCCCGGCGCGGTGGAGCGCTCCGAGCGCCTCGCCTCGGTTGCCGCCATGATCTACCTGATCTTCAATGAGGGATATTCGGCGAGCGGCGACACCGCCGAGATTCGCAAGCCCCTGTGCGAGGAAGCGATCCGGCTGGCGCGGCTGTTGCTGCGGCTGTTCCAGAGCGAGCCCGAGATCATGGGGCTGACCGCGCTGTTGCTGCTGCAGCATGCGCGGGCTGATGCGCGATTCGATGCCGATGGCGCGGTGATCCTGCTCGACGACCAGGACCGTTCGAAATGGAACAAGGCTCTGATCGCCGAGGGGCTGGCGCTGATCGACAAGGCGATGCGCCATCGCCGCAGCGGCCCCTATCAGGTGCAGGCCGCGATCGCAGCGCTGCATGCCCGCGCCGAAAAGCCCGAGGATACCGACTGGACCCAGATCGACCTGCTCTATGGCGCGCTGGAGATCATGCAGCCGTCGCCGGTGGTGACCCTGAACCGCGCGGTCGCGGTTTCCAAGGTGAAAGGGCCGCAAGCTGCCCTCGACATGATCGAGCCTTTAGCGCAGCGACTGTCGAACTATTTTCACTTCTTCGGCGTGCGCGGCGCCTTCCTGATGCAACTCGGCCGCAACGACGAGGCCCGCGTGGCGTTCGACCGCGCCATCGCGCTCGCCAACACCTCGGCCGAAGCCGCCCACATCCGCATGCACCTCGACCGCCTGCAGCGCGACAGCCAGCCGCGCGGCAAGAAGGCGGGGAAGTAAAACTCCTCTTCCCTTCTCCCCTTGTGGGAGAAGGTGGCGCGGATGCAATCCGCGCCGGATGAGGGGTTCTCTCCGCGGAGACAAACCCCTCATCCGTCTCGCTGCCGCTTCGCGTCAGCGATCCACCTTCTCCCACAAGGGGAGAAGGAAGAAGCGAACCGCGAAAAAATTCGCGTCTCCCTGTCGGTTTCCACCTCCCTCATTCGTCTTGAATCCGAACAGCCATTCAAGACACGGGGACCGATCATGTCCGTCATCACCGAGACCGCGCCTGTCTCAAACCCGGCACGCTGGATGGGCCGCATCCTCAGCGCTCTGGTCATCCTGTTCCTGATGATCGATGGCGCCATCAAGCTGGTGCCGTGGCCGGTCGTCACCGAAACCATGGACCGGATGGGTTACGGCTCGAGTGATGCGCTGATGCGCGGTCTCGGCGCCATCACCATCGCGTGCACGGTGCTCTATGCCATTCCGCCGACCTCCATTCTCGGTGCGATCCTGCTCACCGGCTATCTCGGCGGTGCGATCGCCTCGCACGTCCGCATCGACAGCCCCTTGTTCACACATACGCTGTTCGGACTCTATCTCGGCCTGATGCTGTGGGGCGGGCTGTGGCTGCGCGACAAAAACCTGCGCAGCGTGATCCCCTTTCGCCACTGACTAGCTTCAACGATTGTTCACGGAGTCCGACATGCTGGAAGTCATTGCCGTCATCGCCGTCATACTGGCAATTGCCATCGCCGTGGTGCTCATTCTCGCCGCCACCAAGCCGAATACCTTGCGGGTGCAGCGCGCGGTCAGCATCAAGGCGCCGGCGGAGCGGATCTTTCCGCTGATCTCTGACTTTCAGCAGTGGCGGAGTTGGTCGCCCTACGAGCAGAAGGACCCCGCGATGAAGCGCACCTATGGCGGCGCGGAGCGCGGCAAGGGTGCCGTCTACGCCTGGGACGGCGACAAGAATGTCGGTTCCGGCCGCATGGAGATTCTCGAGGCCCTGGCGCCGTCGAAGATCGTCATCAAGCTGGATTTCTTCAGGCCGTTCGAAGGCCACAACACCGCCGAGTTCACAATGCTGCCGCAGGGCGATGGCATCCATGTCACATGGCTGATGCATGGTCCGGCGAACTTCATGTCGAGACTGATCCAGGTGTTCATGAACCTGGATCGTATGATCGGCAGGGATTTCGAAGCCGGTCTCGCCAATCTGAAGACGATTACCGAGAAATGAGTGTCACGATTCTATCGTGTCCCGGACGCGGCGCAGCACGAAGTGATGCGACGCAGAGCCGGGACCCATCAATGGACCCCGGAACAGCAGCGTACCACTTCGTGGTGCGCAGCATCCGGGGAACGCCGCAAATACCAGACTGAGTTAAACCCCAGGGAGCCAGCGATGCAGATCAATCCTTATCTGTTCTACAACGGCAACTGCCAAGAAGCGCTGAAGTATTATGAGAAGGTCCTCGGTGCCCAGATCGGGGCGATGTTTCCTTATGAGGATGCGCCGCCGGACATGCCGACTCCGCCGGATTGGAAGAAGAAGCTGATGCATGCGAGCATTACGATCGACGGCGAGGTGCTGATGGCCTCCGATGCCACGCCTGGCGATTACCATCAGCCGCAGGGCTTTGCCGTCTCGCTGCAGGTCGAGGATCCGGCGGACGCCGAACGCCGGTTCAATGCGCTCGCCGAAGGCGGCACGGTGCGAATGCCCTTCGGCAAGACCTTCTTCTCCAACGGCTTCGGCATGTGCGTCGACAAGTTCGGCATTCCCTGGATGGTCAACTGCCCGAAGGAAGACATGTGAGCTTCTCACGCAATCAATCGTAGGGTGGGCAAAGCGAAAGCGTGCCCACCATTGGTGCCTCACGGAAGGTGGTGGGCACGGCGCCTGACGGCGCCTTTGCCCACCCTACGAAATCTCACCTGCATCTCGGATAGATCGCGGCGAGTTCGCGCCCGCGCAGGAGCAGCAGCCGTGAGCTCAATCCGCCGCGCCGGCTGATCCAGTCCCGCACCGGCGCCGGATAAGCCGCGTGCACCGCAATCGAGGCTTCCGGTTCGGCGTAGATCCGGCCGCGGCCGTCGATCGAGCGCGCGGCATGAAAACCGAGCACCGCGCGGCGGGTCACGCAGATGCGCTCGGCCGGCACCGTCATCAGCAACAGCGTGCAGGCCGACAGGCATGGCCCGTCGATCACCACCCGCTCGCCGGATTCGCGCACGCGATCGAACAGCTCGAGAAACGGCCCGACCTGTCCGCCGGGACTGGCGAGAATGCGGATCTCGGCCCGCACCGGCACGATCGCCGCGACTAGCGCGGCGGCGACAACGATGAGCTTGATGAGCGCAATTCCCATGTGCGGCTCCTTCGTCAGCACGGCCCCTCCTGGCCCAGTTACGCTGAGATATGTGGCAAGGTTTGGTCAAGCGTCCGCGCCGGAGACGGCGGCCTCGATAACGGTGCCGGCCTGGCGGGGCGAGTGCGGCGCGCGCCAGCAGGATCGCAAAGCGACGCGTCCACCGTGGCTTCAGAAGCGAATGCGGGACCGCGACCTTCACCTCTGCCCGTTTACGCTCACTGAGATGCGCAGTTGCTCCATCGAAATGGTCCGCGCAGTCGCGGAACGAATAGTGCAGCCCATCGTTGAGGCCCGATGGATCATCTTTTTCTCAGCATAATCTGCGCGGGCGTTTTACTGCTCGTCACGGCGTTCGCGCTGGGAACGCCGAGCATGAGACCAGATGTTCCACTGGAAAGGACGGTGTTGCTGCATCGCGGCGCGCTGAACAACGACCTGCCTCCTCGATCCAGCAATGATGGACCGCCAGCCAAAGCCATTCGGACTGGGTTCTGATCCGCACTCCAAGCAACATAGCCACTGAGGAACTACCCGTTCCGCCGCTGGCCCCGCAGCGTCGGCAGACCAATGCCGGCGGCATCAAAACCGCCATCGACGGCGAGGATCTGCCCGGTGATGTAGCTTGCGCGATCGCTGCACAGGAAGAAGATCGCTTCCGCCAGTTCCTCTTCGAGGCCGTAGCGGTTGAGCGGAATGGCGTCGTGATAGTCGGCGCGAATTTCCGGCGTGTGGACCTGTTTTGCCATCGCGGTCTCGACCGGGCCAGGCGCCACGGCATTGACGCGAATGCCGAGCGAAGCCAATTCGACTGCGAGCTGTTTGGTCAGATGCGCAAGCCCCGCCTTGCTGGTGCCGTACGCCGAGCGCAGCGTGGAGGCGCGCACTGCCGAGATTGACGTGACGTTGACCATCGCGCCGCCGCCATGTTCCCGCATCAATGGCGCCGCCGCCTTGACGCACAGGAACGGACCGGTGAGGTTGACCTGCAGGATGCGGTTCCAGTCGTCATCCGATGTGTCGAGCAGCGGCGCGAACACCGCGATCCCGGCATTGTTGACCAGCGCGTCGAGCCGGCCGAAACGCTCGCTCACTGCCGCCACGGCGTTCGCCACTGCCTGGGTGTCGGAGACGTCGCAATGCAGCGCCAGCGTATTGTCGGGGTCGGCGAGGCCGGCGACCGCGCCGCGCAGCAATTCGCCTTCGATGTCGAGCAGCGCCACCTGCCAGCCCTCGGCCAGAAAGCGTTTCGCCGTCGCAAGCCCGATGCCGCGCGCGGCGCCGGTGACGAGAACAACTTTTTGCGCGGAATGGGCCATGGCGGGTCCGTTGGCGAGAGGAAAGATTTCCCGCTCCTATAGCCCAGGCCCCGTCGCATGTCCCGGCGACAATGATGCAGAATTCAGCGCTGCCCGGCCGAGCCCCGGATAGCAAATCCGGTACGGGCGGCTGTCCCGTACCTCACGCATTCGATGATCGAATCTAACCGCCCGCGCGCTGCGCGATCGCCTTCGCTTCCGCGGCGGCGCGCTGCATGCTGGAGGACATCTCGCCGGTCACCGTGCTCTGCTCCTCGACCGCGGCTGCGGTAGCAGTGACATATTCGCTGACGCTCTGGATCGCACTCTTGATGCTGTCGAGCGCGCCGACGACGTCGCCGGAGATGCCGTTGAGATTGCCGATCTCCTGGCCGATCTTGTCGGTCGCCTGCTTGGCCTGGGTGGCGAGGTTCTTGACCTCGGAAGCCACCACGGCAAAGCCGCGTCCGGCCTCGCCGGCGCGCGCCGATTCGATCGTCGCATTGAGCGCCAAGAGGTTGATCTGGCCGGTGATGTTGCCGATCAGCTCCACGATGCCGCTCATCGCCTGCGCCGCTTCGTTCAGCCGCTGCGCCTGGGCGTCGGCCGCTTCGACCCGCCCGACCGCGGTTGCCGCCGTCTCGCGCGACTTAGTCATGGCTTCGGAGATTTCCCGCACCGAGGCGTTCAGTTCCTCGGCGCCTGCCGCCACCGAATCCATCATGCCGCGCACGCGCTCGTTGCCCATGCGGACCAGCACTTGCGCAGTGGTGTCGGCGGCGTATTTCACCACCTTGAACGGCTTGCCGTTGAGGTCGAGGATCGGATTGTAGGAGGCCTGGATCCAGATTTCCTTAGCCCCCTTGCCGATCCGCTTGTATTCGGCCGCCTGATATTCGCCGCGGTTGAGCGCCGCCCAGAATTCACGATAGGCCGCACTGTCGCGCTCTGTCTGTTCGACGAACATGCTGTGGTGCCGGCCGCGGATCTCGTCCAGCGAGTAACCGACCGTCCGGAGGAAGTTCTGGTTGGCGCCGATGATGGTGCCGTCCATGTTGAACTCGATCACGGCCTGCGACTTGCTGATCGCGGCAATCTGGCCGGCGAGATCGGCGGTCGAAAGTTTCTGGCTGGTGACATCGGTGGCGAATTTCACCACCCGGAACGGCTTGCCCTTTTCGTCGAGCACGGGATTGTAGGAGGCGAGAATCCAGACTTCCTTCCCGCCCTTGCCGATCCGCTTGTACTCGGCTTGTTGGTTTTCGCCGCGGTTGAGGCTCGTCCAGAACTGCCGGTAGGCGGCGCTGCCGCGCTCCGACGGATCGACGAACATGCTGTGATGCTTGCCCTGAATTTCGGCGAGCGTGTAGCCAAGTGCCTTCAGGAAGTTGTCATTCGCGGTAACGATAGTGCCGTCCATCTCGAACGCGATGACCGCTTGCGCGCGGCTGATCGCGGCGATCTGGCCGGCGTCCTCCATGCTCTTGATCTTGCGGGCGGTGATATCGGTCGCGAACTTCACGATTTTGCAAGGCTTACCGCTGCCGTCGAGCACGGGGTTGTAGGTCGCCTGGATCCAGACTTCCTTACCGCCCTTGCCGATCCGCCTGTATTCGGCGGCCTGGTATTCGCCGCGCTTCAGCGCCATCCAGAAGTCGCGATACGCCGCGCTGTCGCGCTCGGACTGGTCGACGAACATGCTGTGATGTTTGCCCTTGATCTCGCCGAGCGAGTAGCCGAGGGTTTTGAGGAAATTATCGTTGGCGGTGAGAATGGTACCGTCCATGCCGAACTCGATAACGGCCTGAGCGCGGCTGATGGCGTCGGCAAGCGCCTTGTCTGTCGAGGAGCTCTTGAGAAATTGAAACACCGTAGGCCTCATCCAAATGGCGGTAAGATGTTGAGGCCGTCGTCCAGTTTACCCGAGCCTCGTTGCCTTTTTACGGTTGACCGAGAGGCAAAAAGAATCCGTTAACGCTGTTCTCCGTAATATGACGGATCACATAGCGGCGTAATGCTGATCTTAAGGATGTTCCCGCGCGCCACACCAGCTTAACGAGCATGCGGCCGCGAACCCCAAGACTACCTTCCGTTCACGACGCTTTCATACGCTGCCTGCAGTCGCTCACCGACCGAAGGACCGCTACGCCTGCGCCGCTTTGCGCCGAGATGGCTCTCGCGCAACTCGTCCATGAATTCGGCCCACATTTTCGGTCCGCCCTCGCTGAGCAGCCGCGCGCGAATGCCGAGTTCCTCGCTGACGGGCAAATACTTGTAACCCCATGCCGCCATCTGGGCGAGAACGGGCAAGAGCTCGACACCTTGCTCCGTCAGCGAATAGATTCCCTTCTGTTTGTGCGTGGGATCGTCCTCGCGGGTGATGATGCCCTGCTCGAGCAGCGTCTTGAGCCGGTCGGCGAGAATGTTGGAGGAGATGCCTTCCTCTGACTTGGTCAACAGCTCGCGAAAATGCCGCCGGTTGCCGAACATCATGTCGCGGATGATCAGCAAGCTCCATTTGTCGCCGAGCACTTCCAGCGAAAGATTGATCGGGCAGCCGGAGCGCTGGGCATCGGTCATGATCGTCTCCTGGGCAGGCGCCAAGCGCCTCAAAAAAACCACTTGCAATATTGCACCAGTTAGATCAGGATGCAACCGGTTGCATTTCGCAATCAGTTGAAGGGAGATCGAAGATGGCGAAATTGATCATGTGGAACCTGATGACGCTGGATGGCTTCGTTGAAGGCCCCAACCGCGACATCTCCTGGCATTCCGACGTGTGGGGCGAGGAGCTGGAGCAATTGTCGATCGAGCAGTTGAACGCCGCCGGCGGATTGCTGTTCGGCCGCGTCACCTATGAGCTGATGGCGGGCCACTGGCCGAGCGCGACCGGCGAGGTCGCCGACTTCATGAATGCCGCGCCGAAATACATCTTCTCGCGCACGGTGAAGAAATCCGATTGGAACAACACGCAGATGTTCAGCGCCGATGTGCCGGAGACCGTCGCGCGGCTGAAGCGCGACAGCGCCAAGGACATCTTTCTGTTCGGCAGCGCCGATCTCGCCAGCAGCTTGATCCCGCACGGGCTGATCGACGAGTTCCGCATCGCGGTAAGCCCCGTCATCCTCGGCGGCGGAACGCCGCTGTTCAAGCCGGGCGAAAAGGTCAAACTGAAGCTGCTCGACAGCCGGCCGTTGTCCACCGGCATCGTGATCCTGCGCTACGTGCCGGCGCCATAAATGTCGGCGTCACCAGACGCAGATCGTCTTGCAAACAGCAAACCGGAGTTTCCATGTGCTGACGCTGCACTTCCACCCACTGGCCTCGTTCTGCTGGAAGGCGCTGATCGCGCTCTACGAGAACGACATTCCGTTCCGGCCGAATCTCGTCGATCTCGGCAATCCGGCCGAGCGCGCCGCGCTGCTGAAGCTGTGGGGGATCGGCAAGTTCCCGGTGCTGCGCGACGATGCGCGAGATCAGACCGTGCCGGAATCCAGCATCATCGTCGAATATCTCGATCAGCATTATCGCGGCCGCGTCCGGCTTATTCCTGAGGATCCCGCCCGGGCCCTGCAGGCGCGGCTGCGCGACCGCTTCTATGATCTCTATGTGCATCTGCCGATGCAGAAGATCATGCTCGACCGGTTGCGGCCCGAGGGCAGGCGGGACCCGCACGGTGTCGAGGAGGCGCGGGCGCAGTTGCACACTTCCTATGCCATGATCGAGCAGCAGATGGAAAACGGCGGCTGGGCAATCGGCGAGGATTTCAGCCTCGCCGATTGCGCGGCAATGCCGCCATTGTTCTACGGCAATATGGCGGTGCCGTTCGGCGAAGCGCAGAAAAACCTCAACGCCTATCTCGAGCGGCTGAAGGCGCGCCCCTCCGTCGCGCGTGTGCTGAAGGAGGCCGAACCCTATTTCCAGATGGTACCCAAGGAGCCTTGAGGGAGGAGCGTTGAATGGCCGAAGCGAGCAGGGCGGAGACGATCCGCGCCATCTTCAAGGCGTATCTCGCCAACGATCGCAAGTTCGTCGAGAATGCCTTCGGCGACGACTTCCGTTTCACCAGTCCGTTCGATGACAATATCGATAAAGCCACCTACTTCGCGCGATGTTGGCAGAACAGCGACTGGATCGAACGGCACGAGCTCGAGCGGATTTTCGTCGACGGCGATGAAGCCTTTGTGACTTATTGTTGCATTGCCAAGGGCGGAAAGAGTTTTCGCAATACCGAATTCTTTGTCTTCGACGGCGATAAGGTGAAGCGCATCGACGTCTACTTCGGCGCGGCCTACCAGGACGGCAAGTTCGTCAGGCAGCCGGGGTAGCGGCACACTTTGCTTCGTTCCCGGACGCGATGTGGCGCGAAGGGCCGGGGCCCACTACGTCTCATAGCGACGGGCCCCCGGTTCTGCGGCGCATCAAGCTTAGGTCGCTTGCTGCACCGCGCCCGGGGCTCGAATAGCGCCAAAATAATTTCCACTGACATGTCGGCTTCGTAAAAGCCCGCGCGTCTTGTTGACGAAGGCCGACGCGGCAGTGGCTGGCCCAGGAAGATCAATAGGAGAATGACGATGCGATTCATGGTGATTGTGAAGGCAAACAAGGATACGGAAGCCGGCGTGATGCCGAGTACGGAACAGCTGGCCGCGATGGGCAAGTTCAACGAGGAGTTGGTCCAGGCGGGCATGATGGAAGCGGGCGAGGGCCTGCACCCGACCTCGAATGGCGCGCGGATCAAGTATCAGGGCGGGCAGGGCAGTGCCAGCCGCGGTCCGTTCCCGCTCTCGGGTGATCTCGTCGCCGGCTTCTGGCTGATCGACGCCAAATCGCTGGATGAAGCGATCGACTGGATGAAGCGCGCGCCGTTCCTCGATGGCGACGAGGTCGAAATCCGCCAGGTGTTTACGGCCGAGGATTTCGGCGAAGCCCTCACGCCGGAATTGCGCGAGCAGGAGGAGCGGCTGCGGGCGCAGACCGCGAAGAAATAACTACCATCGTCATTCCGGGGCGATGCGAAGCATCGAACCCGGAATCTCGAGATTCCCCGGTGCGCAATTGCGCACCTGAGGTCTGGTCCTTCCGACCATCCCGGAATGACGATACCCGAACAAGGACCCCACCATGCGATTCATGATGCTGATGATCCCCCTGGGCTATGAGACTGCACCGCCGGACGTCCAGCTCGATCCCGAGCGCGTCAAGGCGATGATGAAATACAACGAGGCGCTGAAGGAGGCTGGCGTCCTGATCGCGCTCGACGGGCTGCATCCGCCCTCGATGGGCGCGCGGGTTTCCTTCGCCACCGGCAAGCCCGTCGTTACCGACGGCCCGTTCACGGAGGCCAAGGAAGTGCTCGGCGGCTATTGGATGATCAATGTGAAGTCGCGCGAGGAGGCGATCGAGTGGGCGAAGAAGTGCCCGGCTTCCGAAAACGAGGTCATCGAAATTCGCCAGGTGCAGGAAATCGAGGATTTCTCCGAGGAAGTGCAGCAGGCGGCGAAAGGCTTCGAGGAATTGCAGAAGGGAAATGCGAACAAGGCGCGGTGAACCTGGAGGCGCTGCAACTGGCTCCGCGCGCCGTCAAGTCGACAGTCTATCGCAATCAGTCAAACCGCAAGGGAGAGAACCTCATGAGCACCAACGATACGTTCCTCGCAGTCTTCCTCGGCAGCAAGACCAGTGCGAAAATGGCGGCCTGGAATGCGCTGCCTGAGGCTGAGCGGCGCGCCAAGGAGCAGCAGGGAATCGCGGCGTGGAAGGCCTGGGTCGAAAAGCACCAGGCGGCGATCGCCGCCATGGGTGGCCCGCTCGGCAAAACCAAGAAAGTCGATTCAAACGGTATTGCTGACATCGCAAACGAGATGGGCGCCTTCGCGGTGGTGCGCGCCGGCTCGCATGAGGACGCCGCAAAAATGTTCGAGAATCACCCGCACTTTACGATCTTTCCCGGCGAGCGCGTGGAGATCATGCCGGTCCTTCCGATCCCGGGCGGTTAGACCGGGGCGGCCAGAATCGTCCGAATTTGCGCCCGCACGCCGTTAATCTTGATGAACACCAGTTAACGACCTCAAATTAAGTGACCTTTACGGCCACCTCATGTAAAAGCCTTTAACATGAGTTGGCAAAAGGACCGCCGCGGCGAGCGTGGCTACCATCACGGCAATCTGAAAGAGGCATTGCTGCAGGCGGCGCTCGACCTGATTTCGCAAAAGGGCCCGGCCGGCTTCACCTTTGCCGACGCCGCACGCATGGCCGGCGTCAGTCCGGCCGCCCCCTACCGCCATTTTCGCGACCGCGACGAATTGCTGTCCTCGATCGCGCAACGTGGCTTCGTGCAGTTCGAGGCCATGCTCGTGCAAGCCTGGGACGACGGCCGCCCCGACACCGTCACCGCGTTCGAGCGGGTCGGCAAGGCTTATCTCGCCTTCGCGCGCAACGAGCCGGCGTTTTATTCGGCGATGTTCGAATCCGGGATTCCAGTCGATTCCAACCCGACATTGATGGCTGCGAGCGAGCGCGCCTTCGCCATTATCCGCGCCGCCGCCGAGCGGCTGGCGGCGATGACGCCGCCCGGAACGCCGCGGCCGCCGGCGATGATGATGGCGCTGCATATCTGGTCGATGGCGCATGGCGTGGCCTCGCTGTTCGGCCGCGGCGATGCGGCACGGCGCAAACTGCCGATGTCGCCGGAAGATCTGCTGGAAGCGGAAGTGCTGATCTATCTGCGCGGCCTCGGCTTCCCGACCGACCGCCGGGCTTCCGACCAGAAGCCCGCCGGCCCGCCGCCGGTGCCGCCCGCCGGCAACGGACCTTCGGGTCCTTGGGGCAAGCCCAAATAGCCGCGATTTGATGGCTCCATCTGAGGAACTCGCGCTGATCTCCCCTGTTGCACGTCCCTAACGGGATGACTCCGGCTATGACAACAGCGGGCGCGAATTCACTTGGCGTGACCGAAAAACGATCTTTCCCGGTTGCAGCAGGCATTTTCTTCGGCCTGGGCCTTGGAGGTTTTTTCGACGGGATCGTTCTGCATCAGTTGCTGCAGTGGCACCACATGCTGAGCAACTGGTACCCGGTAAATAACGTCGAGAACCTCGAACTTAACACAAGATGGGACGGCATCTTTCATAGCGCCACTTATGTCTTCGTGCTGATCGGGCTGTTTCTGTTGTGGCGCGCCGCTCACGGCGCGCATCTCTATTGGTCGAGCAAGCTACTCGTCGGCACGATGCTGCTCGGTTTTGGCATCTTCAACACAGTCGAAGGTGTCGTTGATCATCACCTGCTTGGCATTCACCACGTCAACGAGACGGTGGCGCGCGAGCATTGGCCGATATGGGATATCGGATTCACCATCTGGGGCATCGCCATGATCGTGATCGGGTGGCTGATCATGAGGGCGGGGAGGTGGGGGAAGCCGCCATGAGCCGGCTCCCGCCAGCGTTGATGTACCCGATCTTTGGTCTTGGTCTCGCAATGGCCACGCTGCCGATCTGGCGCTTCTGGCTGTTTGGGTTCAGTCCGTCTCTCGATGAATTGCTGCGCCTTCGGTGCCTGGCGTTTTGACTTCGCTGCCTCCCACGCCTGATCAAATAATTTTGGAGGGTGCGGCCAGCCGCCCGCTTGACAAAAACGAGGGATGGTTTAGGTATGTAAATGTTATTTACATTCACAACGGCGTGATCGCCGTCATGGAGAGGGAAATGGCCTACACCGCAGATGTCAATCGATGGCGCGGTCCGACGGAACAGACCTATCGACCGCATATGCTTGAGAGCCCCTGGCACCCCGGCTGGATCGTGGTGACTATCCTCGGCTTCATCATTTGGTGGCCGATCGGTCTTGCCCTTCTCTTATTCACATTAGGGAGCAGAAGAATGGGTTGCTGGAGCAACGGTGATCGCTGGCAGAACAAGATGGAGCGGATGCAGTACAAGATGGACCGGATGCGCGACCGCATGGAGCGCCGCGGCTTTGGCGGCTTCGGCTTCGGCCCGCCGTCCAGCGGCAACCGCGCCTTCGACGAGTACCGCATGGAAACCCTGCGCCGGCTTGAAGAAGAGCAGGTCGAGTTCAAGAATTTCCTCGAGCGCCTGCGCCACGCCAAGGACAAGGAAGAGTTCGACGCCTTCATGGCGCAGCACAAGCAGCGTCCGACCCCGCCGAACGACCAACCGCAGCAGGGCTGATCGTCAACGGCAAGAGGAGTTCAGCCGCAGGCGTGATGCCCCCATGATGCCTGGTGGATACAGCCGCCCATCTGCGACCCGCAGGTGGGCGGTTTGTTTTTTGATACTGCTTTGAGCGCGGACAGGGTCGAGGTGCAGCCGCGGCGGGATAGCCTCCCTCTCCCGCTTGCGGGCAGGGCTGTCGCATATGACGGCGCTGAGCTCGCGAGCGCTCAAGTTTCCGCATTGTCATGGCCGGGCTTGTCCCGCCATCCACGTCTTTTCGTGCGGAGACCGAGACGTGGATGCCCGGGACAAGCCCGGGCATGACGAGTTTGTGGACACACCGAACCACTACATTACCGCATGCACGATAGCCCTACCCGCAGCGGGAGAGGTGGAGCAACGGCCCATGGCAAGCCAGTTCATCCAAAGTCAGCACCGCCTGCTGGCGCGCCTAGCGGCCGCTCTATATTGTATGGACGCGCTAATGCAGGGCAGCCGTCATGAATGAAATGGTGCCTGTCGATCAGCTCTGGAACTCGATCCGCACTGAAGCGGAAAGCGCGGTGCTGCGCGACCCGGTGTTCGGCGCTGCGCTATCATCAGCCATTCTCGATCATCTCGATTTCGGCGGCGCATTATCGCATCAGATCGGCGCGCGGCTCGGCAAGACTCCAGCGGATCGCGCGCGCTTTGCGCAGATTGCCCGTGACGCGTTCGCTACCGCGCCCGACCTGATCGATGCCGCGAGCCGCGATCTGCAGAGCATCGCCGTTCACGATCCCGCGACGACGGCGCTTCTGCCGCCGCTGTTGAACTTCAAGGGCTTCGTCGCGCTGCAGGGCTGGCGCCTCTCCAACTGGCTCTGGCGCCAGAGCCGCAACGATCTCGCGCTGTTGCTGCAAAGCCTGTCGTCCGATCAGCTTCAGGTCAGCATTCACCCTGCAGCATCGATCGGAACGTCGGTGTTTCTCGATCACGCCACCGGCATCATCATCGGCGCCTTTGCCGTGATCAGCGACGAGGTGACGATTTTACAAAACGTCACCATCGGCCGAAAACATTCGGAGCCGGACCGCGCGCCAAAGATCGGCAGGGGAGTGTTGCTCAGCGCCGGATCGACCATTCTCGGCAACGTTACCGTCGGCGACTTCGCCAAAATCGGCGCAGGCGCAGTCGTCGAGCACGATGTGCCGCCCGGCTGCACCGCCGTCGGCGTTCCCGCGCGGTTGACCAATTGCCCAGAAGCCTCGGTGCCGGCCTGAGCGCGACATCGCCGATCCCGCGTTGCGCCCACCATCCATCCCCGATCGCCGCCCTGACGGTGAGCACGCGGAGCACAGCCAGTCACGCCGACGTCCTCGAACAGCGTAGGTGGGAAGAAGAGGTAATATGGCTGCCCTGATTTTTGCGGAAGGGCACCCTCGCTTGGCGCTGTCCGGCCTTAGGCAGCGATCTGCGTGACCTCGCTGCAAAGGAAAGCTCGGCAATGCGAGGAACAACGCGTCTCTCAGTAAATTGTTTTGATCGTCTGGAAGACCGCGAATGGTCCCTCCACAACCCCGGAGGACACCCGTGAGCGAACACTCGAAAAAGGAATCCATTTCGCGTCGCAATTTTGTTGGAAGAACCCTTTGTGGAGCGGCACTTGCCGGGACGGCGCTGCCGGCATGGGCGGCGCCGCCGATTACGCCCCTGCCAGTAGATGACGGGCTGCTGCAAGAGATACGCGGCCGGCGAAAAGTCAGCAAAGCATCGGCCCAGTATCGTGATAGTCCAAATGGCGACCAGCGCTGCGCCGGCTGCGTTAATTTCCGCGGAGGGAGCTGCGCGATCGTCGAGGGGCGCATCAGCGCTAACGGCTGGTGTCGCCATTACCAAGCCGCCGGCAGAGGCCGAGCGCCCGGTGCACCCGGTGGCAGGGGTGGTCGTGGAGGCGCCGGAGGCGGTTACTAGAACTGCCCCCAACGCGTACGGCGCCGTAAACGGTGCCTGCGCTGATGCCCGCTTCTAACAGAAGGCTGTTATTGGCCGTGACACGACCATAGCGGCGCAGCAATGAATCTCTGGGCGGCAGCAAAGACGATTAAAGACAGATTACTGATCGGCCGAAGGCGCGCTGCACTCAAGTGTCTTAAATTCGAAAGGCCTGACTCGACTTCGATGGGAGGCTCACAATGAAAATCCCTTCTTCCCGCCTCGTGACCCTTACGGCAGCTCTTATTGCGATTGGCTTCGCGCTTGCACCAGCCTGGGCTCAGCGTAGAAGTGCGCCCGCCGCTCAGCCTCCGGCAGAAAAGCCGACGGACCCCGCGCTGTTGCCCGACCAGGAACTTGGACGCCGGTTCACGGTCAAGGCGGAGGACCTGCCGCCCCCGAAGACCGGCCCGATCGTCAGCAGCCGTTCCCTTGTGATTCCCCATGACGGGCAAACTCCCCGCGTCCCTGAAGGCTTCACCACGACCGCTTTCATGACTGGCCTTGAGCATCCGAGGCGTCTGCTTGTGCTGCCGAACGGCGACGTGCTCCTGGCCGAACAGAAGGCGGGCTATCTCACATTGCTGCGCGATGAGGACGGGGACGGCAAGGCCGACTGGATTCAGCGCCACGCGGAGGGATTCAACCAACCTTACGGACTCGCTTGGCGGGATGATCACGTCCTGGTCGCGGATCAGGAGGGGATCTGGAAAGTGCCGCACCGGCTTGGCGCATTGCGTGCCGGCCGCGGCGGCGAGCAGCCGAAGGCCGCCGATGTGCCGCCGGATCAGCGCAAACCTTCGCCCGCCGTGGTTGGCGAGGAAATGATCACCAGGAAGGGCGTGTTCGGCATCGTTCAAGGCCATACGAACCGCCATCTCGCGATCGACCCCAAGACTGGCGGACTGTTCGTCGGCGTCGGCTCGTCCGGCAATGTCGGTGTCGAACCAGAGGTCAAGGCGACGATCCAGCGCTTCGATCCCAATGGAGCTAACCAGATCACGTTCGCTTCCGGATTGCGCAATCCGACGGCGCTCGCCTTCGAACCTGGAACGGGCGATCTCTATGCGGTGGTTCAGGAGCGCGACGGCCTCGGCGACCGGCTTCCGCCCGATTATCTGACGCGTGTCGAGAGGGGCGCCTTCTACGGCTGGCCTTACGCATATATCGGTCAGCACCCGCAGCCGGGTTTCGCCAAGTTGAAACCAGACAAGGTCAAGGCTTCAATCAAGCCCGACCTTCTATTCGAAGCGCATTCCTCGGCGATGGATCTGGTGTTTTACGATGGCGAACAGTTTCCGCCCGAATTCCGCGACGGCGCCTTTGTTGCGCTCAAGGGGTCGTGGAATCGATCCGAACCAACCGGTTACAAGATCGTGTTCGTGCCGTTCAAGGATGGCCGTCCGCAAGGGTGGTACCAGAATTTCGCCGTCGGCTTCTGGGTCTCCGGCATGCATCGGGCGGAGATCTGGGGCCGACCTGCCGCGCTTGCGATCGCCAAGGACGGTTCATTGCTCGTTGCCGACGATACCGGCGGCACCATCTGGCGCATTGCTTACACAGGGCCTCAGAACCGTGCAGGCAAGCCCGATGGCAATACTGAGGCGCCACGCTAGAGCACGATGATCTTTGGTTAGATCGATTTGGCCGCAGACGCGCTTCACCTCTCCCGCTTGCGGGGGAGGTCGGCGCGAAGCGCCGGGTGGGGGCTCTCTCCACTCGGGCAGTGTCGCCCGCGGAGACACCCCCACCCCTTC